>CAYPGU010000001.1:0-22164 GCA_964409995.1 uncultured Legionellaceae bacterium
CAAAGCCTGTCCAAGCATAGTATTCTGTGTCACGTCCAAGGCTGTAAGCGGTAAAAGTTTGGTAATTTTGCTCTGAATTTCTTGTAGCTCTGAAATTGCTTGATTTGCTTTCATTAATATTCTTGGTATGGTGGAATTTGTGGTAAAAAACTTTCTGTCACCAATAATTGTTGCCCATCAAGTGTAAATATAGAACGACGTGACAACAGTCTTGCATCGTTATGAGAAATACGTGCATAGGTAAATTTTGAGCGTGTAAATGACGGATCTGCGTAAAGTAAAGTTTCACCTAGTAGTTTTTTGCCGAGTGAGTCAAAATCATTTTTGTGTCTTAAATAGGTTTGAAATGGCACTACCACACGCGCAAGTACCCAGGGCGTGCCATCACCTAATAAATATACTTCACGAATTAAACTATTATTTTCTTGGATGCTTAAGATTTGCCGTTCGTCAATTAGTGCGCGTGCTAGATCTTGGCTTATAATTTGTACGGTCAGCTCATCGCATAGCGATTTCAAAGCTTTGCTTAGAATATCTGGTTTGGTTAGCCAATGATAATAACTATCGGTTACAGATAATTCTAGATCTTTTGGATCCTCAACCCACATGTTCTACTCCGTTCTAATGCCCCTGCAAAATTGGTCCTAAAAATTTACCAGTATATGAACCTTTAACTTTGGCGACTTGTTCTGGCGTGCCTTGTGCAACAATTTTGCCTCCGCCATCACCACCTTCAGGTCCCAAATCTACGATCCAATCAGCAGTTTTTACTACATCCAGGTTGTGTTCGATAATAAGTATAGTGTTACCATGTTCTTTTAGTCGATCCAGAACTTCCAGCAAACGCTTTACATCATGGAAATGTAAACCTGTCGTGGGCTCATCTAAAATATATAATGTATTACCCGTATCGCGTCGCGCTAATTCTTTAGCTAGTTTGACACGTTGTGCCTCGCCACCAGACAAAGTGGTTGCGCTTTGACCAATTTTTATATAACCCAAACCTACATCTACTAGCGTAGATAATTTTTTAGCTAAACTTGGTATAGCTTGGAAAAATATCATGCCTTCTTCGGCAGTCATTTCTAATATTTCGTGAATATTTTTTCCCTTGTATAATATTTCTAGAGTTTCACGATTATAACGTTTGCCATGACAAATATCGCACATCACATAAATGTCGGGTAAGAAATGCATTTCGACTTTAATCAGACCATCGCCACTACATGCTTCACAACGTCCACCTTTGACATTGAAGCTAAAACGACCGACTTTATAACCGCGCGCACGAGCTTCTTGTGTGCCAGCAAATAAATCACGAATATCAGTGAACATTCCAGTATAAGTTGCAGGGTTAGAGCGCGGTGTGCGCCCAATTGGACTCTGCGAAATTTCAATTACTTTATCTAAATGTTCTAAGCCGCTGACGCTATGATATTTACCAATTTCCGTTTGCTCAGCACCATTTAAAACATTCGCGGCGATTGGATATAAAGTATTATTAATCAAAGTTGATTTGCCAGATCCAGAAACGCCAGTAATACAAGTCATCAAGCCCAGCGGGAATGAAACAGTAAGATTTTGTAGATTATTCTCGCTAGCACCTTCAATTACTAATTGACGGCTAAGATCATTTTTACGGCGTTTGGCTGGAATTGCGATTGATTCACGGCCAGACAAATATTTCCCAGTCAATGAGTTGGGGTTAGCCATGATTTCTTGAGGTGTGCCTTGGGCAATTATTTCACCACCATGAATTCCAGCCCCAGGTCCAATATCCAAAACATGATCAGCACTTAGAATTGCATCCGTATCATGCTCAACTACGATTACAGTATTACCAATATCACGCAAATGCGTTAGGGTAGCTAATAATCTTTGGTTGTCACGTTGATGTAGGCCAATAGATGGTTCATCTAAAACATACATGACTCCGACCAAACCAGCGCCAATCTGACTTGCCAGACGAATGCGTTGGGCCTCACCACCAGATAAAGTATCTGCTTGACGCGCTAAACTCAAATATTCCAAGCCAACATTGATCAAGAAATTTAAGCGGGCGCAGATTTCTTTGAGAATTTTATCCGCAACTTTCGCGCGCCAACCACTCAAAGTCATGCTTTCAAAAAAATTAATCGCTTTTTGAATGGATAATTTCGTTACGTCAAAAATACGTTGATCTTGCACAAATACGTTGCGTGCAGCTTCGTTCAAACGGCTACCATTACAGCTTGGACATGGTTGCTGGCTCAAATATTTGGCTAAATCTTCACGGATCCAATCTGATTCTGTGGTTTGATAGCGGCGCTCCATATTGGGAATTACGCCTTCGAATGGATACTTTTTGGTAATGGTACGGCCGCCATCTTGGGCAGCATAAGTAAATTTTATTTCTTCATCACCACTACCATTTAGAATTATATTTTGTAATTTTTTAGGTAGTTTATTAAACGGAGTGTCTAATTTAAAAGCATAGTGTTTTGCTAACGAGGTTAACATGCTGTAATAATAAAAATTATTGCTATCCCAGCCGCGTATTGCACCAGAGGCTAAACTTAAACTGTCGTCATAGATAACCTTATTTATATCCATAAACTGTTTCATGCCTAAGCCGTCACAAGTAGGACACGCACCAGCTGGGTTATTAAACGAAAATATTCTGGGTTCTAATTCAGTAATACTATAGCCGCATGTTGGACAGGAAAATTTGGTCGAACAGTTAATTTCTTCGTTGGTATCCATCAGATTAATCGTAACTAAACCATTAGTTAGATTAGTCGCGGTCTCAATCGAATCTGCAATACGGGTTTGATTGTCTGGTTTAACCTTAATACGATCAATCACAACTTCAATAGTATGTTTTTTATGCAGATCTAACTTTGGTGCTTGATCTAATTCAACGATTTCGCCATTGATGCGTGCGCGCACAAAGCCTTGGCTGCGTAAAGCTTCCAATTGCTGTACATATTCGCCTTTACGATTTTTTGCGATAGGCGCGAGCAACATAATTTTGGTATCAATAGGGTAGCTGAGAATTTGATCGACAATTTGGCTAACCGTTTGTGCCTCAAGGGTTGTATTATGCGTTGGGCAGCGCGGTTGGCCCACGCGTGCAAACAATAGACGCAGATAATCATATATCTCAGTTACGGTACCAACTGTGGAGCGCGGGTTATGCGAAGTAGATTTTTGTTCAATCGAGATTGCCGGCGAGAGGCCTTCAATATGGTCAACGTCAGGTTTTTCCATTACGGATAAGAATTGTCGTGCATAGGCGGACAATGACTCGACATAACGACGTTGTCCTTCAGCATATAGAGTATCGAAGGCAAGTGAGGACTTACCAGAGCCAGACAAACCGGTAATCACTACCAGCTTGTCGCGCGGCAGCTCGACATTTATATTTTTTAAATTGTGGGTTCTAGCCCCTCGAATCGATATATATCGCACGCTTACTCACCCAGTTATGCCCAAATGGCTTCTAGAAAATTAACCTGATATTATACGGCAAATTGAGGTAAGAACAAAGGATAGGAATGCAGCCAACAGGGTTAACCAAGCAGGAGTTACGCATAGTTTCGGTATTGGCTGGCATATTTTCATTGCGGATGCTGGGTTTATTCATGCTTTTACCGGTTTTTGCTTTGGAAGCGGCGCAATATACGGCGGCCACTCCACAGTTAATTGGTTGGGCAGTTGGTTTGTATGGTTTGGCGCAGGCGGTGTTGCAAATTCCATTTGGCTATTTATCAGATCGTTATGGGCGCAAGGCTTTAATTTTATTTGGTTTGGCTTGCATTGTGTTAGGTAGTTTGCTCGCGGCGTGGACGACTAATATTTATGGCCTAATCGCGGGACGGGTGTTACAAGGTTGTGGTGCATTCGGCAGTGTAGTGATTGCAACTATGGCTGATAATACCCGCGAACAAAAGCGCGCGCTTAGTATGGCGATTTTAGGGGCTAGTATTGGGCTATCATTTGCATTAGCCTTGGTGTTGGGACCATGGATAAACCAATATTTTGGTTTACCTGGAATATTCGGTCTAACTGCCGGTCTGGCGGTGGTGGCAATGATTTTATTAGCTAGTGCGATCCCATCTACCAAACATGCAAATGTATCGCGTCGAGTATGGCCGCAAAATTGGCGCGAATTGTTTTTGAATACACAATTGTGTTCATTATATTTGGGAGTGTTTGCTTTACATGCAAGTCTCGCGGCATTATTTTTAGTCATGCCATTTTTGATTCAACAAGCTGGATTTAGAGTGGATCAGTTGTGGCAGCTATACTTAGCAATTATCGTTGTTGCGCTGGGCATCTCCTTAGGTTTGATTAGCTTAGCCAAACAAATTGAAAAACTGCAGTGGCTGGCAATTTTAAGCATGTTAATTGCTTTAGTAGCGCTATATCCGTTAGCGCATAATTGGTGGATTGTTTTAGGTTTGAGTGTATTCTTTATTGCATTCTGTGTGTTAGAAGCAAGTTTGCCTAGCTTGGTTTCTAAAGTTGCACCAAGCTCACAGCGTGGCACTGCCTTAGGTATTTTTTCCAGTTTACAATTTATGGGAATATTTATTGGGGGTGCCGTGGGTGGTTGGATACAACAAAGATTTAATGTGGCGGCAGTATTGAGTTTTTGTGCGGTTTTAGTTGGCATGTGGTTGATATATGCCGGTATAAATTTATATGAACAAAGGGGTAAATCATGGCTCGAGGTGTAAACAAAGTTATTATTATTGGCAATTTGGGTGCTGAACCAGAAACACGTTATTTGCCAAGCGGGTCTGCGGTAACAAACATTCGAGTTGCTACTTCTGAAGGCTGGAAAGATAAAACCAGTGGTGAAATGCAAGAACGCACCGAATGGCATCGCATTGTATTGTTCAATCGTTTAGCTGAAATCGCTAGCGAATATTTACACAAAGGATCCAAAGTATACATCGAAGGATCATTGCGCACCAACAAATGGCAAGATCAAAGTGGTGCAGAACGTTACACTACTGAAATTATTGCTAACAATTTGCAAATGTTAGATTCCAAAGGTGGCGCGCCAAGCATGAGTAGTTCTTCTGCATCTAGTTCAAGCAGTAATTATTCATCAGAACCGATGACAACTACTGAACCGGAAATGGCTGCTGAGTTTGATGATGATATTCCGTTTTAATTCCTACCATTAGGTAAAAGGTTAAATAATAATATAGAAGCCCTTAAATAGAAGGGCTTTTGTATTTTTATTTGTAGGTAACTGAAACTGAGCTACAAGATGGTAGCCTTCAAAAATAGCCTGCACAGCTTGACAATACCCATATAGGGTTCTATTATACCTAATATGGGTATGATAAAGTCTGGTATTTCAAATGTGCTTTTTTCTAAAGTACGGCAACGTGTGCTGGGATTGCTGTATGGGCAATCAGATCGTAGTTTTCATACTAATGAGATCATTCGATTAACGCATTCTGGGACAGGAGCGGTTCAAAGAGAGCTTGCAGCACTCAGCAGTGCTGGGATAATAACCGTAGAGTCTATCGGAAATCAAAAACACTATGCAGCTAATCGCAAGTCACCTCTGTTTTCTGAGCTACGAGGTATTGTTTTAAAAACTTTTGGCTTGGGCGATGCCTTACGACAAGAGCTTGCTCCAGCTGTTTCGCAAATCCATATTGCCTTCATATATGGTTCTATTGCTAAACAAGAAGATACAGTAAATAGTGATATTGATTTAATGTTAATAAGTGATACTTTAACGTATGCCGATTTATTTAAACTTCTAGAAAATGTCCAAACACAGTTGGGGCGGCAAATTAATCCAACTTTTTATTCACAAGCTGAATGGAAACGAAAATTAAAAGCAAGTAACAATTTTTTGGCGCAGGTGATTGCACAACCGAAAATTTTTCTAATAGGAAGCGAAGATGAGCTTACAAAGCTTAGATAATTTAGTTAAAATTGGACAGCTAAAAACTGAGGCAAGGAATCAGTTAGAATTTATAGGGTTATTGCGTTCAGGACAAGCGCGTTTAAATGATGCAATGAATGCAACTCTTGCTATAGAAAGCCGTTTTGACCTAGCTTACAATGCTGCTCATGCTTTATCTTTAGCTGCGTTACGGTGGCACGGATATAGATCTGGTAATAGGTATGTCGTATTCCAGGCTTTACCGCATACATTAGGGGTAGGGCCAGAAGTTTGGAGAGTATTATCTAAGTGCCATGATTGCCGTAATCTTGCTGAATATGAGGGACATCTTGATATTGATGAGCGGTTGTTAATTGATTTATTATCAGCTGTACAGACGGTGTTGCAAAAGGCAAGTTCTCTTGATCAAGATCATAAATAAAAATAATTCAGGATAAGCGCAAATGTAGTCATTCTTATTTTAGGTGGTTTGTTAATTTTTTATTTGATAAATTGTGTAATGTTAACAATTGTTATAGGGTTTTGTTACGTTTGTTTTGTAAACCCGTTATGTTATAATGGGTCCATGGTGAAAAATATTGGTTATGGTAGATATAACCGTTTTAAAAACCACCATGTAATTTCTGTTATTAGGGAGTAAATAATGCTTTATTTTTCACAAGCTGTAGAGGGTATAAACAATGTTACTGCTTCTTATGCGCACACTAAGCAGAATACAGAGGAAAACAATGATAATACGGTATCATACTTACTTTTTGGTGCGGTTTTAGTTGGAATTGGTTATTGCTTCTATTCTGAGCGCCAAGCAGCAGCAAAACATAGGCAATTACTAGCTGATATAGCACATCAAGAGGCGTTACTTCTTGACGAAGAGGCTGCTTATAGGGAAGAAAAGCAACGCGCTCGAGCTAATCTTAGCGGTTGTACTATCGGCTAAAGATTTGCTACATCTATAGCTATTCTACTTATAGATAAGTGAAAGAACCGCCGCTACATGCGGCGGTTTTGTTATTAAAAATTTGCTGAAGTAGCAAAAATAACTAGTCAAAAAATGCTTCGGAATTTATTAGATCATTACGTACAGTTTTATAAGTCTGAGTATTTACGTGGTCCTAAAAATCATCATAAGTAGTTTGCGCTTAGTTAATTATCTTGGTGTGATAGATCCAAAACATTAAATATACTTAAATTTTTCTTAATAACATTGAACATGGTCTCAATATTTTCAAACGGTATAAAATAGACCATTGTGCTTCCGAATTGTTCGGTCGCTATTAAATCATTAGTAATAACAAATCCGACCTTTGGTTCGTAAGCTTCAATAAAAGATCGATAGCTTCTTGTGATACTTGCGATACGTACTCTGCGGTGTTTTGCTTCAATAGGGAAATATAAATCTTCATTTAAATATAAAACAAAATCTATTTCTGCATTTGATTTTGTGCGCCAGAAATGAATATCACAAGATAGAGAGTTTTGTTGTTTAAATTTTAATATTTCTTGGAATATTGCGCTTTGAATTAATAATCCGAGGTCATTTCTAGACTCCAAATCAATGAAATTACGTAATGCCTGATTTCTAAATCCATTATCAATAAAATAGTAAATTGGATTAGATGTTATCTCTTTTCGTTTGTTACCAACAAATGGAGTGATCTTAGATAGAACAAAAGTATTTTCAAAGGCTTCCAGATAGGTTTTAACCTCATATACAGATGCTTGAGTATCTGTAGCCAGCTGCTGATAGTTTACTAATTGACCAGAGCTATGTGCGATTAGACTTAGTAATTTTTGTACGACTTCTGGACGTTTGATTTTTAAAAATGAAATTATATCTTTGCTAAAGTAATCTTCATATAGTTGCTCTAGTTCTGCGGATTTTGCTGTAGAGTTAATTACCCCTGGATAACAGCCATATAGTAGTGTTGCGTATGGGTTAATGTTTAATTCTGCATAGCTGAATGGCAAAATTACAAATTCAATTTGTCTTCCAGTCAGATGTTCTTGTACTTTGCTTTTTATCTCTAATTGAGAAGAGCCAGATGCAATTAGTTTTATCGGCAGGTTTAGATCAATAATACTTTTTAAAAGCAAGCCTGGATTTTCTAATCGCTGAACTTCATCTATAAAAAATATTGGTTTATTTAGTTTAAATATGTCAATTGCTTCTTGGATGGCCAATGGATCGATTAACCATTCTCGCACTAGGGCCTCATCACAATTAATATACAGTACACTCTTATGTTTTCGTTCTTCTAAGAGTTTTTGGCAGAATATTTTTCCAACAGTTGTTTTCCCGGCCTGGCGTGGGCCAATTAAGATCGTACACTTTTTGTCCCAAGCTGGATTGAGCATCTTTTGCAGTTGGAAACGTGAAATCAGCGTCTCTGGCCTGATGATTGGTATGGAGCTATCATTTAGCCATGGATTTGTTAGTTGCAGTAGGTCAAAAAGGCGTTTTTTCACGATTAGCCCGGCTAAAACAAAATTTATTTCATTTTAGCCCGGCTAAAACAAAAAAGCAATTATTAGATATGAGATGAGTATTTCGCTAATCACATGCATAAATCCATAGTGAACCAGTCATAGACGACACTTCCATAGCGAAATAACTATTTAGACTGTGCTGAGCTGTGGCTTATTACGTTCTTCCAGTGCTGGAACGGTACGAATGTCCCAAACCAAATTAAATTTTTCCAATGTTTTGATAATCAGGTATGAAATATCAAGTTGATAAAACTTATGTCCTTGGCTTGCGGAACTTGGCCAATAGTGATGATTATTATGCCAACCTTCGCCGAATGTTAGAATCGCTAACCACCAATTGTTGCGACTATGATCGTCTGTCTCATATGTTCTGGTACCAATTTGGTGTGCGATGGAATTAATGGAGAAAGTAACATGGTACACGAGTACTGTTGATACAAAATAACCCCAAAATACATATTGCCAGCCGCCCCAAGCATATAAGGCCAGGGCAAGAATAATCGGAGGCAGAGAATCATAACGATTCAGAAATCTCAGCTCGGGGAATTTAGCGAAATCTTTGATTGATGCTTCATCAGTTTTGAAATTCTCTTCGAGGAGGAACCAGCCCATATGGCTCCAGAAGAAACCTTTAGTGTGTGGAGAATGTTTATCCATCTCAGTATCAGAATATTTATGGTGCGCTCTGTGATGTGCCGCCCACCAGAGAGGGCCGCGCTGAGCCGCTGTAACCCCTAAGAAAGCAAAAATGAACTGGACGACTCTGGAGGTCTTAAAGGCTCGATGTGAAAAATATCGATGATAGAAGCCTGTTAAACTGAATACTCTAACCGAGTAAGTCAGCAACAAAACCAAAATGCACTGGATATTAAAGTCTACAAAGAAAACCCCAATGCACGCAAGGTGCGTAATGATGAAAGGTAGACAACGCAGAATATCAATTTTTTTAGAATGAACGTGGTTTGCCGGCAAAGCAGCATTTGAGTCTATCCAAAGATAGAATGATTTTATAAAATTTCTCATTAATTCTCACTGAAACTGTGTTCGTCTATCCATACATGAACATAACTATAATTCTAACACAATATTCACGTGTTAAAAAATGTACCCTAGAGTACCATAAATCATCGTTTACACCTAGTCCTAGCTACGCATTAATGGATACTCCCTCAGCCAGTATAGTGTAGATCCATACAGTCCAACCATAGAGTTAGTCACAGAATCCAGTGGGTAATTACCTTCTTGAGACTTATAAACGAGCTCGTTATAGTGCTCGCCTAGTAATGAACCTATAGCCATATTTTTGGTCAAAAAAATATTTCTAGAGAAAAAACCAATGAGCGGAAGTTTAGTTTTAGCCCAAGAAAATTATGAATTGAAGGTGATGCGTCTAGGATTAGATGCCAGGACAACTTTCTTAGGCACACCACCTCCACAGTACGCTTTCAATACGTTTATGTATGACGAAACCACAGGCTTCATAATTGAACAGTATAATAATGATCCAAACATGTCACGTGTATTATATTTTGACATGTCGCTGGGGAATCCTACAGCTAATTATCGATCTGATGGAAAATTCCTTTATTGCTGTTTAATGGAATTTATTCCATACCCACAGTCTGATTTTTCTATTATACCTTTGCAGTTTAATTTATCACCAACAGCTTACCAGGATGTATGGTATAGGTGGCAAGAATTAACTGAGCCAAAAGCACATTTTGTATTAGATCAGGAGCAGTGGTTACAAGCCAATGCAGCAATACATGCCTTACAAATTACTCAGCAGCAGGTAGCGTATACGGCATATGTTGCACAGCAATCAGCGTTTCAAGCAACCCAAGACGCCGCGTTTGAACTTGCACGTAGGATAGAAGCTGAATTAAAAGTACAACAACTTGCCAATCAACTAAAGCAAATGAGTGTTAGCACGTATGGTTCAGAATACATAGATTCTGAATCACGTGCAAATTCATCATTAACTTTGCAATCAGATACGCAAGGTTCTGCTGACTATTCTGCTGTGTCAAAACCCTCAGATAATCCGCCCATATTATTTAGTCCATTAGTTGCAGGATCAAAAAAAGCTCAAGTATCAGCTAAAGCACAACGTTCTACACCGCTAACATTAACTCCCCAAGAAATTGATACATTTGCACGGCAATTAGGTGGATATCCTGCTACTTTACCAACAATCTATCAAATTCTAAATAGTGATTATTTCAAAAAAAATAAGCTTGAAAAAATTATCAAGTTTTTTACAGAAATAACAATTCCAATTACAGTTTGTGAAGACCTTCTGTCTAGAAATGTATCTAGTAAAATAAAAATTGCTTTGCTGTATAAAATGCTTACGTACTCAGATCAAGAATGCATAGCTAAATTACAAAATGCAAAAAAAGTCATGAACGTAGCAAATGAGTTCAAGCGGGATGATCCACAGCTGCGGCAAGATATCGTTGACAAGTTTCATCTAATTCCAGTCAAAGCACCAGCAGCGCCACCGACAACAGTTATAACGTTACCTGCACAGGGCGATGCAAGATCAAATGTCAAAACGAAATCTAAAAACCATAGGAAAGCGAGCAAACAAGAACGGGTAGGTGAATTATTTAATTTGCTAAATACTAAAAACTTTACGCTAGAAGATTTGAAAGGATATTCAGGATTATTTGATCAGTTAAACCACCATAACCAAACAGCGCTGATGGTTGCAATTCAGAATAAATTAGATGTCAAAATTATCAGATACATATTAGATAATACTAGTCCAAAATATATTATTCATCTGGATCCAGATAATCAAAGTGTACTACATTATTGGGCGAGTTATTTGCCACAAAGAGTTGGGCTGTTTGATGATATTTATACTGATTACGTACAACATCTAAAAGAGAACATGGATCTTAAATTCATTGTTGATATTAAAGGTGAAACATTTTTGCATGTGTTGTTAAAACAAAATGTATCTCCAAGAAATTTTTATTCAGCTCTAAAAGTAGTTCAAAGAGAATCTGGAAATAGTATAATAGGAATATCTGCTATTGTAAAAGATAATTCTGGGAATAGCCCACTCACTATAATTGAAGAAAGGCATGATGGCTGGAGTGATACTAGGGCGCTCATGCTAAATGTTGTTGCTGATGCAGGCTTTTATATATTGCAGCTTATGCAGTCTATCCCTGACCAGGTTTTAGAGGCTGTTACAGATGTTTTTAATCTTACGAAACCAGACAATATGATTCATCAATTAGTCGAGGCTAATGATAAAAAAGGGTTATTAAATTTACTAATCGACCGAGGATATCTTAGAGCTCAGTTAGATATATTTACTGATCATGTAATGCATATAATGTTTGGTGAGCATGATCTTACCAAAAAATTGGCTTCATTGATGCAAAATAGAACGCCAGAAAGTGAAGAAAAGATTATCTGGGTCATTGATTTATGCCTGGGTCTAGAAATTGGTTATAAAACTCAAAAGGACCAAGCAATCTCAAATCATAATCTATTGCATGCAGTTATAAATCAGGCTGCAAATGGTACTATTCAATTAAGAGTAGCTAAAGAGTTGGTACAGCTGATTCTTCAAAGATCTAATAATAAAATAGACATGATACAACAATATGATACTACCTTTTGTACTGCAGTTGACGCATGCTTAGAGTTGATTAATAAATACCAGGAGAATCCTGACGCTACGCAAATTCTTCGAACCTTAATTGAAAATGGTGCAGATATGACCCACGTAGATGAAATGGGGCAAAATATTTTGCATAAAATATGCGCTAATTTTGATGTTGCGGTTCTGAATACTTTTTTGCGTATAGCTGATCTAAGCCCTAGTACTATCGAAGCATTATTCAAAGCTAAAGATTCGGAAGAGGATACTCCAACTATGTTGGCTGACAGGCAGGGTAAAATGGACATAATAGAAGTACGTAGACAGAACCTAGTTAAGGTGCTACGGCTGTCTTGACCGATGAAAACTTAATCTTAGTGCTGTAAGTATATACAACTACAAGATAATTTATTGTGACCCATAAGCTATACTTAAATAAACAATATATCTAGGGTTTAAATGAGTATTACAATCAACAAAGATAAACTTTTAGGTAAGGTTGATGCTGCCGCAGTCCAACAATACTGTGACTTGGTAGATCAGTTCATTGCTAAAAATTCACATAACAATGATATTTTATCTGTTGTACTTGAATATAATGATTTATTAATCAAATTATCGCTGCTATACAGTAGTTACCCTGGTAAATTTGGATCGATGCCAGAGTTAAATGCCAAGCATGATCAGTTAGTTAATTTTAAACATGATTTGACCGATGAGCTAATGAGTGCAGTTTCGAGTGACTATTTTGGGATGACGGCACTCAAAGAGCCTCCGGAAAACTTGATGGGTGTTATTGAAAAGCAAGGCGCCAGCTACACATTACCCGCTATTTTCAAGGGCATAAATGCTTATATGCTAACAGCGGTACGCTACTGCGAAGCAAAAGCTGACGTCGCCGAAAAACTACGTGATTCTTTAGCCAAGATTGATATTCTTAAATCAGCTGGCGCAGATATTAATGCTAAAGATGAATTTGGTCGTACTGCGCTTTTTTATGTAGTGATTGGACCAATGATGCTTGGTTTACCGCAGCATCCTGGTCGTGAGCAAATCGTGCGTAAATTGTTAGCTCAAGGTGCCAATCCAAATCTTAAGGATGTTAAAGGAAATAGAGCGCTAGAATATTTTATGCTTGAGCATTATCCTTCCAAAGATTCAATCGAATTGTTGCGCAAAAATATGGATAACGTAACAGTAACAGATATAAAGCCAAATGCTTTCGTTGCAGAGACAAACAGATCGAAATTAACACAAATTATAAATATTATATCGTATCCATTCTTAGCTGGTGCAAATTTAGCTAAACTTATAGCTAGCTCATTTTCAAATAAGTAGAAGGGTATTATAGTGCCACATAATTTTAAATCAATCGATTCTATAGATTCTAACGAAGACCAGCTTCAGGAATTCCTAGAGAGTATTAACGCTCTAATACAGTTAATTAAAGAAAATCAATTCAATCTTGCCGGAATTCCTGGCATGATTTCTACTTTAGATCAAGGATTACTTTTAGAAATTTTAACTAAGATTGCTGAAGATTCTAATATATATGGTCAGCTATTAAATTTAGACCCAGGTGGAGAGCCACTGAAGGTTAAAAAAAATGCCCGCGATACTTTAACATTTCGCGTATTCAGAACTCCGTCGGGTAAATACAAGCTTTCGCTCAGTTTGAAGCGTAATAGGATTGATTTAACCAAGCGAAAAATGGATTTTGAGAGTGGTTTAGATAAAGAGCGAAAAATTACTTTAGTATTTCCAGAAGATGAGCCGCTGTATGCCGAATTGCTAGTAGATTTTGCAAGCAAAGCAGAAAAAGATGCTATTCTAGCAGAAGTCGAAATGCATAATTTGTTGAAACTAAATAAGGGCTTTGCTCCGCTGCTTTATGCTGGAGCCGATATTAATCCTAGTACTGGTAAAAAAACTATAGTATTACTCGCTCCATTCAAATCAACGCTGGATAACTTTTTATCAAGAAATTGGCTGCCAGATGGCTATGATCCATCCGATATAAATCAAAATAAAAAAATCACCGCAGAGTTGATTTTACAATTATTAGAAATCGTTCAAGTTATGCATAATGAAAAAATTGAAATCGGTCCCAGAAATGTAGTAACAGGAATTGAGCATAAGGACTTGAAGCCACTCAATTTTTTAATCGATATTAGTCAGAATGGTGCACCTATATTACAAGTAACAGATTTAAACACCATGACAGTCTTTGGTTCACCAGAGGAGATATACGGCACAATAGAATACATGCCTCCATGGCTGTTGTTAATGCGCTTACGTAGAATTATAACTGCAGATGGAAAAGAAGTAAGTGGTATTGGTAAAACAGTCGCTGAGCTAGAACAAATCTTCGAGAAGCTTGGTAAAGATAGAATACTGAATAGCTATGCATGGCACTTAATCAAGCAACAATTCGGCGATCAACCATTAATCGATCCTGGCCACTTAGAAGTACAGGGTAAGCATGATGTATGGGCGGTTGGTTGTATAATTATACGCATGAAGTATGGCATATATTTAAATGATCCAAAAGCAGTCAGTGGAATTATTGCGCAAGATCCATTATTACAAAGAATTTTTCAATTTGATCAAGCCGATATTCCTGATATCGAGGAAGTGATCAATTTATATCTCACATCAGAATATTATAAGAGTGCAGAACTATTGCCTGAAGTTAAACTGCAACCAAGAAAATCACAAGATCTTGAAAAGAATTGGTTAGACAAACCTTCGACTTTGCTTGACTTTGTGTTGCTAAAGACGACCAGAAGAGCGCATGTTGCTGAGTATATTACCTTGTTGTATAGCGGTAGTCCCTTTGATAAAATGACTTTGTTTGTTGATGCTAAAACCAGGGCCAAGTTAAATATTGCTCTACGTAAAATAATTAACGGCAATCATCGTTATTCTGTGCTGGAAAATAATATTAAAATAATTGCAAATGCTAGACGTGAGTTAGTGAATTCCTTCCACCGCGAACATCCCACATCTACTGATGAGCAGTGGGGTAATTTTAAAAAAAATGAAATTTTGTTCGATATGGTAGAATATCTCTTAATTCAAAGGATGCTGGTTTTTCTAGACAAGCAGAAGCAGAAAAATGCTAAACCTTCCCTATTTTTTCCTGCTAAAGAACCACATTATGAATTTTCCCCACAAGCAATTCGTGCTAAGGTTGAAAAACTAACAGATGATCTAAATTATATTAGAGCTAAGATAGATAAATTCGGTCCTGCAATTAAAGAGTCATTAGGTCCAAAAAGTTTTGTAAAATTATATGGCCTACGTTCTTAGTTGCTGAAAGTAAAAGTATACACTTCTAAGCCAGTTTTATTTGCGATTAATTCTAATTCACCATCTTGAACATTAACAGAGTTTATAGCATTGTACAAAGTATGGTCTTTTACATTAATTATACCAAACAGTACATCGCTACCGAAGTTTTGCTCTATTAACTTGCCATTTAATAGAACTTTGACTTCTATTTCTTTATCAGAACTTCCCATTACAACATAAACGTTTTTAGCATAAAAATGAATTTTAATCGCAGCATTCGATTCTTTGCTGATGATCTTTTGATAAGCAATAGTCCATTTTCCGCTTAATGCCCAAGAGTTCTGGGCTAAAGTCGCTGGATATGAATAGCGTTGCACTGCATCATCGGCTATTTTTTCAGGACTAGCAAAGTCATCAATTCTTGAATACCCAAGATATGTCTCTGGTGTTTGTGGATTGAATCTTGTTGAAGGACTGTCCTTTGTATTGATTTCAGATTTTATACCTAATAGATATCGAATATTATTTTCTGTAGTCGAATACGCACCTTCTCCAAAATGGGTGTAAACAATCTGGCCATTTTTATCAATCAAATAATGTGCTGGCCAAAAGCGATTTTGATAATTTTTCCAAGTGGCAAAATTATTGTCTAGTGCAACTGGATATTTTATTCCATATCTTTCTACTGCTTTCCTAACATTTTCCTCATCACGTTCAAAATCAAACTCAGGACTATGCACGCCTATAATAATTAATCCTTGATCATGATACTTATCATACCAGTCAAGTACAGATGGTAAAGTACGAACACAATTTATGCATGAATATGCCCAAAAATCTATCAGCACAACCTTGCCACGCAGCTGTTCTAGTTGTAATGGTGCTGAGTTAATCCATGCACTTATGTCAGCAATTGGAGGAGCTTGGTATGGCATAATTAGGCCATTCTGTAACGAGGTGCCAGTAATATCCTTAGCGTCAGATTTAGTATTACTTGATTCCAAATATGGCGTACCGAATAACATACCTACAACAGCAAGGATTATTATTACGCCTAAAATTTTGCGAATCAATTCAGAATTGCGTTGTAGAAAATTAAGTTTATTCAATATACTTCGACCACAAAAGATCAGCGCTGCTATTGGGATAGTAACACCTATACCAAACGCCATTATAGTAAAAAAGCTTGCGATACTGCTTTCTTGCAGGATACTCTGCACAATAACAGCGGCAAGAATTGGTCCGGCACAAGGAGTCCAAATTAACCCAATAAGAGCACCGAAACCGATCCCGCCAATTAAATCTTGACGCGAATTTTTTTGCGTTAAACTGGTGCCCAGATTAGCAAAGCCAGCGGTTAAGCGATCAAACTTTTCGGTCAAATAGTTTGAAACCATAATCAGGCCAAGCAAGATTAATATACTAAAAGATACATACCGAATTAAGTCTAAATCGATATTAAACCAGGTTACTAATTTGCGCGCAAAAAAAGTAAATAAGGCAAAACTAATGATGAAACCAATTAATATACCAATCGGGCGGCGTTTGCTACCTTCAATGGAGCCAGCAAATATTAGCGGAAGAACGGGTAAGATACATGGAGAGATAATTAAGGCAAATCCCTCGAGAAGAGCTAATCCAATATTGATAATTTCTGACGGCATCTTGAGACTTTTTAAGTATATATTGTATATACAAATATAGTACAAACTACGATTTAACCAAATACTGCATGAATATGCAGTTTGCGTAAGACTATAATTCAGAAATGATCTATTCTTAATAATGCAGATAGTCCAATTAGGAGAGATTATAATGACTTGGTTGAAAGAGATTTTATCAGTAATCACTGGTAATGACGTAGATGTTGAACAAGTTAGGGCTAAAATTCAGACATCAAGTGAAGGAATTCCTGATTCTGATTTGACTGCATATATTAATGATATTGATTCTAGAGTAAAGAAAATGGTCAAGTCATTAAAGACTGTTTATGCCAAATATAATATACAATTTACCGGTTTTAAGTCATTTGATACTGCATGTAATTCGTTGAGTTCAAGTCTGAAAGATGGTCGGGATGAAGCATACAATAACTTGGTTAAATTAGAATCCTCGATTACTTCTGAACAAAAGCGCCATTTGGGTTTAATTAAGATGGCCGTTACGAAGGATGGTAAAAAAGTCTATGAGCAAATAATGTCTGACCCAACGGATAAAGAGACATTTAATGCTATTTTTGGATCGCGTGACAGTTCTGGTGCACAGAATGATGGTACGTATCAAAGATTATGGTCTGAGGTACATAAGCTTTCAGAATATATTATAAAACGTAGAAATCAAGTGTATCATTAGGATTTAAATCTAAGCACTATATATCCGCTTAGAGCAGCAGCAAATGAAGCTATAAATACTGAAGCTTTAATTATATCATCATACATAGGGCCGCCACTTTCAAATGCTAAAATTCCAATAAACAAGCTCATTGTAAATCCTACACCACATAGTACTGATGCACCATACATTTGTGCCCAGGATGTATTGGGTGGGAGAGAACAAACTTTATATTTATAAAGAATGCAAGTAATGCCAAAAATGCCTAATTGCTTGCCTATGAACAAACCAAGCATAATTCCCAAAGATAGTGGAGATAGCAACATCTCAACAGATAGTGATTGAATATCGACACCAGTATTCGCAAAAGCAAATATTGGCAGTATTAGAAACGAGACCCAAGGATGTAAGTTATTTTTGAATGTATTTGCCAGGCCAGGACCTTTACTCTTAGATTTAAGTGGAATAGTAAAAGCTAATAACACTCCAGCAATCGAAGTATGAACCCCTGAGCCTAGAACGCAAATCCATAACAATATTCCTAAAAAAATATATATTATACCTCGTGTGACACCAGCTTGATTAATTAGTAGCAAGATACTTAATATGCATGCAGAAGCAATTACAGCTAGATTTGAGATTTCACCGGCATAGAAGATCGCGATTACTAGAACTGCAATTATGTCGTCAATTATTGAGGTAAGAATTAAAAACATACGTAGAGTACCCGGGACACGATTGCCTAGCAAGGATAGTACTCCAATGATAAATGCGGTATCCATCGCAGTAGGGATTGCCCAACCACGCATATTAGTCGTATGGTTAAAGTTAAATGCAGTATAAACTAGAGCAGGAACTATGACCCCAGCAATTGCTGCAGAAAATGCTAATTTGAAATATTCATTTGCCTGAGTTCTTTCTGAAAACAAATAAGTCTTTATTTCCAAACCGATTAATAGGAAAAATATTGCAATCAGACCATCATTTACCCAGAATATTAAAGGCTTGCTATATGAAAAATCATTGAAACTAAAACGAACAGGAAATTGTACAAAACCATCATAGTATTGCTCTAATGATGAATTATTAAAAATTAATCCTGCAATAGCCGCAAAAAACAGGAGTATTCCACCCCAGGCTTCGATTTTAATGAATTTATTATTATGCGGATTATTCATGGTTACTCTGATTTTTTGAGTTCTGCTAATCTGTCTTCAAGAAATTCATGGTAGTCTGAGTATTTTGGATCTTTGATCATTTTAGATATTAAATCCTTGACCTCAATGAAAACTAAATCATCAGTCATTTGATGACTAAATTTTGATGTGGCGTGATATTTGACGAATGTATTTAAAAAATCACCAAAGGAACTAAAAGCACGTGCATCATCCAATTTCATATCATCAGAAATCTGATTAGCTAGAATGGAGCTTACACCGCTGCCACGGTGGGCGTCTAAATATCTGCTTAGATCATCTGTATCTTTTACTTCATTGTAACGCATTATAGCCTCCAATCTATATATCTAATCTTCTAGCCAGGCAGCATTATGCGAATCGACCATATCTTGCATAAACTGACGTAATCGCATACGCCCAGCATTAATATCATTTGATGCATTACTGCTCAAAGTAATTAAATTCACCTCAGATCCATCTGGGCTAAGAGAATACATGCTGACTAATATTTGAATCAAAATCGGATTAACTAATAAATGATGATTAATCTGAAATACACTCCAGACAATTATAGGTTGCTTATTTTTTTGTAAAATCGTCTCAATAACTGGAACGGTACGATTAGACAATTGTATCTGCATAACGTGTTGCTTAACCTGGTTGGAACTTGAATCGAAATTAACTAACCAAGGTTGTTGTTGCAAAATTTTAGTTTGACTGAATTCTACGCTATGCTCATTTCGTGTGTAATTCACTTTTATAGTATTGGGTTGCTCTGCACTAATCGGTACTGGGCCACTCCAATTACGTACGATATCTGGAGTTCTTATTGTAGAATTAGTACTAAAATGTGAATTGTGCTTTATGCTATTGCCAACAATGGGTGTAAGAATAATTACGCATGCGGATAGAATCGTTGTCAAGAACCAGCTACTATTTGGTCTTAAGGAGTTATGCCAGTCTATGTCATCTGTTGTAATTCTGGTGCGCATTTTTATGCTTGCAAACAAAGCAACACATATACTAAAGGCTGTTATAAGCCAGCTAAAAGTAGATTGTTGTATAAGACTAATTTTTGTAACCGTTGTCCATTTGCTAAGTGTGATTAATATAAACAATCCTAGACTTAAAAATATGACTGGAATTGCTACAAAAATCGAAATAATGAAAAGCTGGCGCAATAATTTTTTGCTACACAATGAAGCGACACCCAAACCTATCAAAGTAAATATTAATAAATAGTGCAAGCTGGACAATAAATTATTTAGAGAATAAATATGATTTGCAAATATAATATTGGAATCTTGCCAATAGACAGCATTATCAACTAGTAGCAAGGAGTTAACTAATACTCTTGCGATCGCTTTTTGGATAAGAAAAAAAACATTTTGTCCAGCTGGCATAAGCAAGTACAAGCACAGTAATGGCAGCAATAAGTGCCGAGTGACTTTTTTGCCGTACATTGTAAATATGATGGATAACAACATACTTACTAGAGCTATATCTGCTACTAGATGCATTTGGGTGATAATAGCAATTATCCACAACATCGAGCTAAAAATTAGCAGCAATAGCCCGAGGGGGTTGTTATTTACAGCAGCTCTTTTTAATGCTGAGTTTTTCTTTAAGATTAAGATGGATATCAGTGGCAGAACTAAGAATCCTTGGTAATTAAAGCCGCTAGTGCTGTATGACTGATACCAAATTTGTATAGTTGGCCAGAACGCAAAAATTAAGGTTGAAGCAAGAAAAAGGCTGCCGAGTTTGGCGCGGGTTGTGTTACTAAACATTTGGGGCAAGTTAAGATTAAAACCCAAGCGTCCTGCTAATGCCATTTAATAAAATCCCTATCATCAAAAATAGAATATTATATTAGTTTAGGATATTAATTCTGTTGTGTAATTCTCTACACGCAAAGTATCAGACCAGTAGTTTGTTGGCAAGCCAGCTTTGTTCTTCAAATGCTGCAAGAATATCATTGGAGCTGGCAATTGTTCCCAAACGGATGGTAAGAAAGTACCGCGGTGCCCTTGATCAGTCAAGATCAAGCCGTCTATACCTGGCCGCAGTTGGCGCAGCAGATCTTGCTCAGAGCTAAACTGCATCGGTTGTGGTTTACTTAAAATTGAAATATCTAAACTTATACTATGGTATTCATCAGCTGATAATGGTGGAAAACGTGGATCGCGAAATGCAGCATTGAAAGAATTTTTAATCACATCCATGATCAAAGGTTGATGGGCATTCAAGGTGCCTATGCAACCACGCAAGCTACCATTGAGGTGCAACGTAACAAAGCAAGCACGTTCTTGCTGTAGTATTTCAGGAAAACTATCTAATGCCAGCGTTAATTGACGACCTGATTGCAACCCATTTTGAATAGATTCTCTAGCAGTTTGAATAAGTATTTTACGTTCTGCATCAGCAAATTCTGCCATTCTCATCTCCCAATACTAAACAAAGTGATATGCTCCATAACCAACGACTCGATTCTTATCACCAGCAGTATCACCAGAGTTGCGCAAATCTAAAGTCTTGACCTGCAAATTTAATTTTTTTGCCGCTATTAGAAGGCCTTTTACGGGTAAGCGTCCGCAAGCCTGATTGTCTTTAATTTCATCAGCTGCCAATTTCTCAATAGATTTAGTTGCTGCCTGATCTAAAGTTTGCGCAGTTGCGTAATCGTAATAATGGCTCAGGTCAGAACTAATAACGATCAGTGTTTCTGCTCCACCCCATAAGTGTTCAATTAAATTTGCAACGCTCTGTGGATCAGCTAAACCAACAACACAAGGTACTAAACTAAATTTACTTAGAACTGTTTGTAGAAATGGTAATTGTACTTCCAATGAATGTTCCATATCGTATGCATGTTCGAATATATGTACATCTGGTAAATGTTCAATACGTTGAATTGTGTCCAAATCAATCGGGATGTTACCGAGAGGGGTAGCAAAATTCTCAACATTGGTAACTGCAATACCTCTAAAACCAACGCGATGAGCCGGGCCAACAACTACAACGCGTTTGATTATATCTCGTACAGGTAGTAATGTTTTGTAAATACTTGCTGCAATCGGTCCAGAATAGATATATCCAGCGTGTGGGGCAATAATTGCTTTCGGTGGTACGATACTCATTACTGCAGCTTGTTCCAGCAGTTTATTGACAGTCTGTTGTAATTCCTGCGGATTAGCTGGATAGAAAGCTCCGGCTACGCAGGGCTGGCGCACAGAACTCATACTTTCCTCTTTGATTTAATTTATACTTATATCAAATATATACCATTCTAGGTTGTTGTATATGCAAACTGATGGCGAACTAACAAGCTTTCC
>CAYPGU010000001.1:22264-29198 GCA_964409995.1 uncultured Legionellaceae bacterium
GTATATGCAAACTGATGGCGAACTAACAAGCTTTCCTACTAAATATTGGCATGCGACCAGAGATGGTCATATACAATGTGATGTTTGTCCGCGTGCTTGTAAATTAAAAGATGGGCAAAGAGGTTTGTGTTTTGTTCGTGCTTGTGAAGATAAAAAAATTGTTCTAACTACTTATGGTAGATCAAGCGGTTACTGTATAGATCCGGTAGAAAAAAAACCTTTAAATCATTTTTTACCTGGCACACCGATACTATCCTTTGGTACTGCCGGGTGTAATTTAGCTTGTAAATTCTGTCAAAATTGGGATATTAGTAAATCACGCGAACTTGATACTTTAATGGATCAAGCAAGTCCAGAACGGATTGCGTTTGCTGCGCAACAGTTGGGTTGTAAAAGCATTGCCTTTACTTATAATGACCCAACAGTTTTTTTGGAATACGCAATAGATTGTGCTAAAGCAGCGCATGAAATTGGAGTTAAAGCAGTTGCTGTAACTGCAGGTTATATATGCCCAGAACCACGCAAAGAATTATATCAATATATGGATGCGGCAAATGTAGATTTGA
Organism: uncultured Legionellaceae bacterium; assembly: GCA_964409995.1. Classification (GTDB taxonomy): domain Bacteria; phylum Pseudomonadota; class Gammaproteobacteria; order UBA6186; family Azoamicaceae; genus JAGVLG01. The sequence goes on from CAYPGU010000001.1 coordinate 22,831, forward strand.
AAGGATTTACAGAAGATTTTTATCATAAAATTTGTGGTGGACACTTGCAAGATGTTTTAGATACTTTAGTGTATTTGAAAAATGAAACAAAAGTTTGGTTTGAGGTGACAACTCTGTTAATTCCAGGGGAAAATGATTCTGAAGCAGAGATCGATGCAATGACTAAGTGGTATAAAGAAAATTTAGGTGTTGAAGTACCATTACACTTTACTGCTTTTCACCCTGATTGGAAAATGATGGATAAACCACATACCCCACCTGAAACCCTTACGATGGCGCGTGAAATTGCCTTACGAAATGGTCTGCATTATGTCTATACCGGGAATGTGCACGACACAGTTGGCAGCAGCACTTACTGTATACAATGCAAGGAATGTGTAGTAAAACGTGATTGGTATAACATTTTGGCTTATAACTTAACCGATGAGGGTAAATGTAAGTTTTGTAATAATCAAATTCCAGGGATTTTTGAGGGTCCTGTCGGTACCTGGGGCGCTAAGCGGATGCCGATTCGTTTGCATCAAGTTACCTAGACTGCTATCATGTTCGAATGTATCAAATAAAATTTTCTATCCTATTTTTTATTTTTTCTGCTGGTCTGTGCCAAGCAAGTATTCCCGCAGGTATCTCTTATAAACAATACGCGCATAACGATGTAAACATTCAAGTTTTAATCCTAGATCCAAAAAAAGTGAAAATTGTTGCTGTACGAGCGCAAGATGCTGGGCAAGGTTTAGCTACAGTTGAAAACATTGCTAAACACACCTCCGCTTTGGCTGCAATTAATGGTGGATTTTTTAGACTAAATAAGCAGGATGGCACGATTGGGTTGCCGGCAGGTGTTTTAAAAATCAATAATCAATGGCATGGGGTTGCGTATAAACCACGTGGTGCGCTCGGATGGGATCCAAATACTAATCAAGTTTTAATTGATCGAATTCAAACTAATAGCCAGCTATTGATTGGTAATATTAAGATGCCAATTCATGCTACTAATAAATTACTAACTAGCAACAAGGGATCCTTGTTTTCCGATAGCTATACCGAACAATTGAATTTTAATGGCAATATGGCGATTGAATTTCAAGGTCAAAAAGTTAAAAAAATCTATACACAAGGAAATTTAAATATTACCGGTAATAGTTATATGTATAGTGTTCCATTAGCATTGCAAGATCGTTTGCAGCAACTTAAGCCAGGCGATAAAGTCAAGCTGCAAATTAACGTTGAACCACAGCTCGAACGAAGCAGTGCTAAATCATGGAATAAAATGCCGTATATAATTGGCGGTGGACCTGTATTAATTAAAAACAAACAACAAATTCTAGATTATAAAAATGAAAAGCTTTCCTCCAAATTTATAGATGGCCGTTATGCCCGCACTGCCGTGGGCATTTTGCCAGATAATAAATGGGTATTTGTTGTTGTAGAGCGTAACTTATTAAATATCTTAGAAGAAGATGCAGGTTGGAATTTGCAGCAGCTAAGTAATTACATGCAAGAATTAGGCTGCGTAGCTGCAATCAATTTAGATGGCGGCCATTCATCAATGATGTATGTGCAAGAGCAATTTAAGTCTGTAGAACAGAAAAATTACATTGGAAATAATCTGGTTAATGATCGCATGGTAGCCGATGCGTTGATAGTGCTGCCACGTTAAACGATAATCACCTTAGCTGTTTTTTCAGATTCTTTCTGTGGAGAGTTTATTCGTTCAGTAGTGCTGATATAGATTATCAAAGTAATCAAATGACAAAACAAAATCCATATCGTGGCAAATAACCCTAAATATGCAGCAAGGCTGGTTGTTGCAAATATCGAGCTAAGATAAAGAGGTATGCTATACAACATTGATAGACTAATTAATAAGCTAGCATTTAATTTGTTTTTTATCAGATTAATGGTAGATAAGATTGCGCGGATCGGATTTTGATCTTGATCAACGACAAAAATGCAGGCTAATAGTCCGTAAGGAATTAAACCAAATACTAATAACATAATTATTTTACTATATTGCACAATCGACAGCCCACCAAAAGAGCTTAGTAATTTAATCAGAGGAATGCTCACGCCTAACAACAATAGGCTACCGATAAGATATAAGATTATTAGCAACGGCCAGCGACGAATTGCATGTTCATAACATACCGCGGGGCTGAATTTTACACCTCTGGTTAAGCCAGTAGTGCGCGTGATTATTACTGATAAGTTCAAAATGCTCAGCAAGGAAGTTAATAGTTGGCCCTTACTAATCCCTTCAAATGATTGGCCAGAACCAAAGATGCTGGCGCCAAAATAATTAAGTAAAAAGTCGATGATTTGGACAGCAATTATAAATCCACCGTCAAGAACTGCCAAACTGATTGCCGCATTAATAATATTGCGCAAACGGGTTTTATGCATGTTGAGCTATGCCTTGCAACTGTTGAACTTCTGGAGCACGAATTTCTCTAGCCATTTTGTCTAAAACGCTATTCACAAATTTGTGGCTGTCTATGGCACCAAACATATTGGCTAATTCTACTGCTTCATTGATTACTACTCGAAATGGCACATCAAAACAGTATTTAAATTCATAAGTAGCGATGCGTAGAATAGTCAGCTCAATTGGATCAAGACTATGATATGGGCGATCCAGGAATGGGGTTATGGTTTCTTGTAATTCAGCTAATAGTTTAGGAATTTCGTACAATAAACGTAAGAAATAGTCTAAATCATAGTTTTTTGGATTGCGATCGGCTCTATAGAAGGCTTCTACATCTTTTAGATCATTGCCAGCAATTGCCCATCCGTATAAGGCTTGCATGACATAACGTCGAGCTTTTTCGCGAGCTTTAAAAGATTGCATATTCACTGAATTAGGGTTGTTACAGGATGCGAGCAGTCTAACATATCAAGCCTAATTAGTCACTACCTGATCTTGGGGCTCTGGGTCAGTAGCCTTCAACCGTGCTATCTCATCATGGAAGGCCTCCACGTCCTCAAAGCGCCGATATACCGAGGCGAAGCGCACATAAGCGACTGCATCTAAGGCTTTTAGCTCATCCATTACTAACTCGCCAATCATTTGCGTAGAAATTTCGCGATCTCCAGCGGCACGCGAACGGCTGATTATTCGATTGACGATGCCATCTACGGCTTCCATTTTGACTGGACGTTTTTCTAGAGCGCGTAAGATACCAGAACGTATTTTTTCTTCTTTGAATTGCACAAAGCTGCCATCTTTCTTTAAAACACGCGGCAGGGTTAGCTCTACCGTTTCATAGGTAGTAAAGCGTTCGGCACAACTTATGCATTCGCGTCGGCGTCTAATTTGTTGTCCATCACCACCAACCGAACGTGAATCAATTACCTTAGTATCAATTTCCTGGCAAAATGGACATTGCATTAAGCGGCTCCTGATTAGATTTATTTTCCATACACTGGAAACTTTTTACATAGCTCTAATACTTGATTTCTAACGTCTGTAATAGTCGCTATGTTATTTGTATCATTTAATACAGCACAAATCCAATTAATTAGCAAGTCTATTTCTGCTTCTTTAAACCCGCGGGTTGTCACAGCTGGAGTACCAATACGAATACCACTCGTGACAGTAGGAGGAAGTGGGTCATTGGGTACAGAGTTCTTGTTCACTGTAATGAATGCTTGGCTAAGCGCATTATCAGCATCACGACCAGAAACATTTTTGCCTATAAGATCGAGCAGAAATAAATGATTGTCGGTACCGCCAGAAACTATATTATGCCCGCGTTTGATCAAGCCATTAGCAAAGTGGCGCGCGTTGTTTAACACTTGCTGTTGATAAACTTTAAATTCTGGTTGTAGGGCTTCTTTAAAAGCAACAGCTTTGCCAGCGATTGCGTGCATGAGTGGGCCGCCCTGTAAACCCGGAAATACTGCTGAATTTAGTTTCTTCATAATTTCTGGGTTATCACGTGCCATGATCATTCCGCCACGTGGTCCGCGCAAAGTCTTGTGCGTGGTAGTGGTTGTAACATCGGCAATATTAACTGGCGAAGGATATAACCCGGTACAGATTAGGCCGGCAACATGCGCGATATCGGCAAGAAAAAACGCACCAACCGCATCGGCAATATCTCTAAACCGTTGCCAATCTACTATACGCGAATAAGCTGAGAAGCCGGCTATGATTAATTTGGGTTGATGTTTGCGCGCTAAATCTTCTACTTGGTTGTAATCAATTTCACCAGTTTTTTCGTCCAACCCATAAGAGAAGGATTGATAGAATTTACCAGAAAAACTCACACTTGAACCATGCGTCAAATGGCCGCCCTGATCAAGCCCCATCCCTAAAATAGTATCCCCAGGCTTAATTAACGCCATATAACTTTCGGCGTTTGCTTGTGAACCTGAGTGTGGTTGGACATTCACAAAGGCGGCATTAAATAACTGCTTGGCCCTGGCAACTGCTAGCTCTTCCGCAATGTCGACAAATTCACAACCGCTATAATAACGTTTGCCCGGATAACCCTCAGCATATTTATTGGTTAAAATTGATCCTTGGGCAGCTAAAACTCTGGGGGAGGTGTAATTTTCTGATGCAATAAGTTCAAGATGATCCTCCTGGCGCTGGGCTTCTCCGTTGATCGCGGTCCATAATTCAGGGTCAAAATCTGCGATTGATTGCTTATAGCTGTACATTATTCTTCCTTTGGCTCACTTTATGTCATTATTCTACCAGAAATTGACAAATCTCCCATCTTTTGTGTGCCTACACCAAACAAAAAAAAATCCTTCTGCAAGGTACTATACTTACTTAATAAGTGCAGTTGGTTTGGTGCAGCGGGGGATAGCTGGTTGGTCAAGAGATATTATAGCTTTGGTGAGATTTTTGCCGCTATTGTTATAATAATAGTGTTGCTAATTACTGCTTATCGTTTGGCAATAATTTTTGATTGGCTGCCGGAAGACTTCAAGCCAGGTGAAATAGCATTGCATCGTTACCAGGATGCAAAAGCCTTTTTACTAAAAGAAGGAATGCAGCCAGGTGCAGTGGGGTCTATGTCGCGTAGCACTCTAGATACGTTTAATAGCATAGAGAAATATATTAAAAAACAACAAGAACAACAAAAATTACAGGAACAATTACCTGAAGAATGTCGTAATAATTCTATTTTTAAATGGTTTATGTATATGAGTGGTGCGGAAAACAAAAACAATAGTTGTACACGGCAAAACTTACAGATGCAGAAAGCCCTAGAAGATGCGAATGTGATCAAAAAAGCACCTAAACAAAAAGCTCCAACCCCAGAGCCAACTCAAGCGCCTGCAGAACAAAGTTCAGAACAACAATTGCTAGAATTGCAACAACAAATTAAGCAATATCAACCGCAAGAACCTGCTCCAGCAACGAACGCTCAGTAGCATCTTAAATGTTAAACAACACCTTCTGGAACGTACTTATCTCCCATACGCAATTCACGATCATGTTCTAAATAATTCTGATCTAATTTTTCTAACATGGACCAAAATCGTTTTGAATGATTAAGATGCTTGGTATGACATAATTCATGTAACATTAAATGTGTAACATGAGTAGGTGGTAGAAAGATTAATTTATAATTTAAGCTAATATTTTTATCATGTGAACAGCTGCCCCATAATGTTTGTTGTGCACGTACAGTAATTTTATTGATCGGCAGTTGATGCTGCACACTTAGATTTTCCAACCATGGTACTAAATGTTTTTGTGCCATTTGCTTTAACCATTTTTGTAAATATAAATTGACTCGATCCAAATCTTGTGTGGCGCCGAAAATAGTCAAATTATGTGTAAGTTCACCGGGGCGTACGCTATGTCTAATTTGACTAGAGGTAGTGGCAATATAATCAATATGCCAATTCTGGTTGATCGCGCGTAGATTTAATTCCGTAACTGCTTCTTGGGGTTTTACTTTTAAATTGGCCAAATGTTTTTGAATCCAACTTTTCTTGGCGTTTAAGAGCTCATCAATCGCGAAATTCTTCTGTCTGACAGGCAATACCACCTCTAACCCCTGATACGGGATGACTTTTAGGTGTACGTTTTTGGCACGTTTACTGTACCGCAGATTGTAGCTAGGGGGCCAAGTAAGCAATTTTTATGTTATACTCCGTGGTTTGTTGACAGTATAAATGGTTCTTAGCTTCATAGCTATGCGTATAGGATCAGTGATTGTATAAAATAATACGTTATCTCTATAGCTTATTTTTCGTGCTTGCTTTACCGGTGATCTTCATGCGGCTATTGTGGCGCTCGCGCAAAGCACCTGCATATAGGCGCCGCTGGTTGGAACGTTTAGGTATCTTTGACTGTAACATACAACCAGGCGGTTTGTGGGTACATGCTGTGTCGGTTGGTGAGG
>CAYPGU010000002.1:0-28003 GCA_964409995.1 uncultured Legionellaceae bacterium
ACAAAAATGGCCCCTTTGGGGCCATTTTTTTAATTTGCGTTTGCGTCGTGAACTGAACCCGTGGACGGCACGGACGCGGGGCGAGCAGGATCTTAAAATTGCGTAGCATTTTTCCTGCGAGCGCCAAACACACGGATGTGTTTGGCTGGCCTGCAAGCATAGCATGGAATGCGTAGCGCAGCAGGAATTACCGCCGCCTCCAGATTTTTATATATTCAAAATTTTATGCAAATGTTCCAAGATTTTTTGCGCACTTTGCTGCGGTGATAAGTTTGTCGTATCTAACGTTAATTCATACTTACTGCCTGATTTAAAGTTTCTGTACTTAAGGCACGCTCTTTTATTTCTTGAGCATCACGAGGTTTGAATATATATTTCTTACGATCTTCACTAACGAGCCTTTCAAGCAACACTGGTAAATCACAAATTAACCTTATAGGAACTAATGTTGCCTGTTTTTCTTGCGCCATTTGTTCTATGCGCGTATAAAACTTTTTATGCCATTCGTTATCTTCACGTAATTCTTCATTTATTACAAAATTTGTTTCGCGTGGACAAACATGTGCAATCGTATCAAAGACTGCATCGCGCACTTGATTAACTGTGAGCTTCCGATGAGCCTGCCTAGATAATTAACTCCACTTGCGCTAATTTAATCCTCAGTATGTTATCTGGGGCTAAAAATTATTATGTTATCATTAGACACTTTAGATGATGTTAAGCAAGATTTTGCTAAATGGCGTGCTTCTCGTCCTAATAAAACTGGCAGAATACCAAACCAATTGTGGGATAAGGTACTATCTATTTTAGATTATTACCCTATAGGAGAAGTGACAAAGACGTGATTTTTGTTGATTTAGGCGGAACGTTGGTTAGCCAAGTTGCTCAGTGGTGTCAATAACCAGCTTTGCAAATGGGGTAATCGGAGGTTCACGACTGTGTAGGAGTGTGCGCTTTTTCGTGAACTACTATCCGCTAAAGCGGATAGCTTCCGGTACTAAGCCGCTACTTTTTTATCAGTAACAACGTTTCTCTTCTTTTTTGACGCTTCGCTACCACTTGCGTTACTAGAATTATTAACAGCTTGATCTTATATTCAGATTTATTTTTATAATGCATATCAAAAACATTGAACTTTCAAAATGGCGTTACGGTCAAAAAAAATAGTTAAATTACATTGTGAGAGATATAAAAATGCCAAAAAAAAATGTTCTAGATGAAAAAAGAGGGCGCTTGTCTCTTTCCAAACAATATAGAAAGGTTTCTCAAGCACAAGGGGATAAACAAGCATTAGCTGTAGAGGAGTTTGGGGATTTGGTACGAGAGATTGAAAAATATACCGATTTTGTTTTGCAATCTGCCCTTACTTTGCATGGTATAACACATAGTGAATATACGACGAGTCATACCGTTCAAACTTTAGAAAATATTGGACTTCTTAAAAAACCTGCACTTCAACATGAATGGCTAACTACATGGGCTACAGTAAAAAGATTGGAAACTGCTAGAGATGAGTTAAGGGATTTAAGGACTAAGGTTGATTTAAGTGCTGGTACTGAAGCAGCAGAAGCGCACGTTACCAAATTGAACAATATCTTTTCTGCTGTAACAGAACAAGCCGGTATTATGATTCAAAGACATAAAACAATCGATCCTAAACAAAATGTGACATTTGCTGAGAAAAATAATAATATGGTGAACAGGATTATTGATAAATTTGTATCCTGTATCAATAAACTAAAAAGCACGTTTGGATTTCACGAAGGGTTGAAGAAAGAAATAATAGGTGGTTTACACACAACTCTTGCCAAATCTAAATCTATGATGAAAGCAAGATTAGATTAGAGTTCTTGCCTAAAGAACGACGAGGAGTCCTTATGGGCATTGTGCGTTTAATGCGGCAACTGCGGCACTATACGATTAACTGCACTCCATCCTTCTGCAGTTAAAGAATATAGCGTAGACTCATTCTCGCCAAGCAAACGTAAAATTGGTGACATCCAGTCATCTGGTGTAACATTTTTGAACGAAGGATCCAGCTTGCAAATAGCATCGCCAATAGTGCGTTTGCCAATACCTGAAATTCCAGAAATAAACACAATTACATTTTTAATTTTTTTATTCCTCTCATTTTGAACAGACCACTTAATTAAACAACTCAACATACCTGCTATAAATATACGATCTATCGTACTTCTGATCATCATTTTTCAGCTTCAAAATATCCAATACAACCAACCTATCTAAAACTTTTTGCGCGCACTGCCTTGTATCCTTGCGGGTGTTGTTGATATTGACCTACTTTCATATATTTTGTTTACATTTGAATAAAGATGTAAACAGAATGACATATACTGTTTACTTTTGCAGCTTAAAGTGAACGAAATGTATGATTTAGTTTGCATTTACGTGCATTAGCACTCATTGAGCTCTAATGCTTAATTTTAATTAAGGAATGTCCTTAATAAAAGAAAGCGCCTTATCTTTAATTAAGGACATGATGAACACAATTTTTTCTGGGGGCAACTTTGGGGGCAACAATTTTATGAGTAAATATAAAAACTATATACATCAAGGCCTTGGACGCTGATTGGATTCCCCGCCGAGCGCAGCAGGGACTGCATAGCGCAGCAAAAAATCCCCCCTTCGGAGAATTTTCCACTAAAAAAAAGTGTAAAACGACTTAAGGGCACAATGCGTTTATTTCAGAAACCTTAGCGGAAATTATTGCTGAACTACTTGGATTAGACTCTTCTAAACACCCTTCGAGTGAAATATTAGGATTAAGCACATAAGTACCATTTTCAATATAGTTATAGGTGCAGATTGTTCTTAAAACACCACTTACTTCAAAAACCCAATTGTTAACTTGTAATACCCCATCAGATACCGCCACGAAAGGGGTATCAACGTTGGAGATATAGGTTTGCACAGCAAAATTTGCACAACTTCCTGGAGCAGCTGGGTAAAATGGAGCTAGGCTAAATAGCATTACGTATGGTGGTATAACAAACTCTGATACAGATGTTGGCATTTGAGTATCAGTTGGTATACCAGATTGTGGAGTATATCCAAAATCTGCAACAGAAGTTGGATATATACCATTTTGGCTGTAGTATTCCTTAACTCTGTCAAAAAAAGAACTTGAAGCTGCGTATGCAGAAGCATACTTGGCATTGCTAATGTACCGCATATAGGAAGGAGTGGCGACAGCAGCTAACAGAGCAACAATTGCAATTACAACCATTAACTCAATTAGTGAAAAACCACTCAAACTCTTGCTCATCATATTACTACCACGATACAAACATATCTGTGTATATTACATATAGTACATTAATTGGCATTTCGCTGAAAAATAATTCGGATAGTGCGGTTGCAAGTACTTTTGTTTACTTTTTCTAAAAAGTACCAACTTAGGGACATTTACAATTAAAATTCCTAGTGAAATGCTTGTGGCTATTTGGTTAAAGTTTATGTTTGTAGTATCCCCTTAATATGCGAGAAAAAACACCTCTAACGCAGCTGCATTTATGCTATAACTTTGCATAAAAAGCTTAGCCGAATTATTGCAGGTAATTTAATTTTTATCTACTTTCTATAGATTTAATCAATTCCTTGGCAACTGGCTCTGAAGATGCTGGATTTTGCCCCGTAATTAACAAGCCATCCACTACCGCAATTGGTTGCCAGCTTTGTGTTTTTTTGTAATTTGCACCAACTTTTATCAGCTCATCTTGCAACAAAAAAGGTACAATTTTAGTCAATCCAACCGCCTCTTCCTCGTCATTGCTAAAACCGCACACATTTTTGCCTTTAAGTAATGGCTCGCCATTTTCTGCTTTAGCTTTTAATAATACCGCTGGTGCATGGCAAACTGCAGCAACAGGTTTATTTGCAGCAATGAAAGACTCGATTAAGGCAATTGACTGTTTATCATTGTACAGATCCCACAGTGGTCCGTGGCCACCTGGATAAAATATTGCATCGAAATCATCTGCGCTCATATCAGCTAATTTGGCAGTGTGTGCTAATTCATTCTGAGCTGCTTGATCATCTAAGAAACGTAGCGTAGCTTTAGTTTGTGCATCAGGATCGTTACTTTTAGGATCTATTGGCGGTTGACCACCATGTGGTGAAGCTAGAGTAATTTGCGCTCCTGCATCCTTTAAATGGTAATAAGGAGCGGCAAATTCTTCTAGCCAAAAACCGGTCTTCTTGCCAGTATCACCGAGTTTGTCATGTGAAGTTAATACAATTAGAACTTTCATTATTGCGCCCCTGAAATGATAAACCAGTTCTAAGCTTAGTACATATATCGCACCAACGTACCCCAGCTTGACGTAATGTGAGATACATGAGAAACTTACAAACTAAAAATAATAAGCAATTGATCAACCAAATCCATGCCGAATCTAGAACTTGAAAAAGCACTGCGCCAAGCCGTTGTAAAAATACGAGATGAAGCTACGTATGAACATGCTTGTACGCTGATCGACAATCCTGAAGTAGATATTAATGGCTCTGGTCCAGAAAGTGGCAAAACAGCATTAAATTTTGCCTTAGACAGCCTATTTATACCCCTGCTCAATAATCAAGATACTAGCAGACAAGTGGTAGAATTTAGACTGCGAATTATTGACAAATTATTAGCTGCTAAAGCTGACCTGAACGCACTGCAACATAGCAAAACTACGCTGCTGCTTAAAGCCTTAAACAAAGCCAGCGATATTTGTATAAGTAATATTAAAACTAGAATTGCATCGCTTACCAAACCAGAAGATTATAATCCTGTAAGTTTCCTTGCAAATTTAAGTCCACATCAAAAGCTATTGATAATTACACATCATATGTTTAATGTATTACTCAAAATGGCGCAGCTGATTAAAAGTCTGGAAGCTGAGCATGAGGCTAACACACAAGCAGGCTATTATAAAAAAATATCAAATAAATTAATACTGCTCATGGAAAACCATGATGATGAAGGCACATATTTATTCGTTGAAAGATACAAAAAACAATTAATTGAATCAAAATACGTATTGTGCTTAGAGCTGCCGTTTAACTCAACTGATTACGCAACCAAATACAGCGATGTACTGCGCAAATCAAAGTTTTTACAATTAGCATTCTACTCTGACTTTTCCACAAGCCTAAACTTCATTGATCCTACACCTGATTATAAAAGTGAAGACACAATTAAATTAATTTTAGATATATATTCTAAAAACTTTTTTTGTGCTGAGACAAGAATGGCGTTACGCGACAAAGGCATGTCGCTACTAATTTGCAAAGCGGCTCTTAAACATGATGGCAAAATTATCGCTCCAGTCGGAGCATTGCACATTATGATAATTAGATATCTAACCGCACTCGAGATACCATTTGCAGTCGCTTCACCATTTACAGATCCAGCAAGTTTAGATTTAATCAAAAGTGATGATGGTTCTTTTATAACCAAAACAGACGCTCAAGCAAATCTAGCATTATTGTTCAGAAAGTTTACTGTGCAACCCTTGCATTTTGTAGATGCGCAAGAAGATACAAATGCGCCAGTCGATAGATTTGTAAAGTTAAACTTTAGCTTTACATAGTGTCTTGTTGCAAAGTGTTAAATTACCATTACATTAGTCGCGAATTCACCACGCTCGCCCTTGGCCAATTCATAGCTTACCTTTTGTCCAACTATTAATTCTTTATAACCTTCTGCTTTAACTTCAGAGAAATGCACAAATATTTCTGCACCGCCAGTATCTGGAGTAATAAAACCGTAACCTTTGATCTTATTGAATCGATTAACTATACCTGTGTGCATTACAAATCCTCACTATAAATAAAAACCTAATCTAATCGTCTGGCCGTAACTTTGCAGCCCTTAATTTTGCCATTTTTGAAGTAATTTAGAACTTTAGTAACTTGACTACGATTTACTGCAATATATGAATATAAAGCTGTGATATCTATTTTACCAATTAAATCGCCAGATATCCCAGCATCCTTAGTCAACGCGCCTAGTATATCACCCGGACGAATTTTTTCTTTGCGACCAACATTTAATCGCAGGGTTACCATCGCAGGCAAGTTGATTATCTTATCGCTACGATCTAATTCACCGATGTCTTGCCAATCTATCGGCTGTTTTAAATGATCTTCAATTGCTTCAATTCGTTCAATATCTGATGGGGTAGCTATGCTAATTGCTAAGCCTTTGTTACCTGCCCTGCCAGTACGACCGATACGATGAATGTGTACTTCATGATCAAAAGCCAAGTCAAAGTTAATCACGGCTGGTAATTCTTTAACATCCAATCCACGCGCAGCAACATCAGTCGCTACTAAAATAGCACAGCTTTGATTTTTAAAACGAATCATTGCTATATCACGCTCAACTTGTTCCATGTCACCATTTAATGCAATCGCGCTAAAACCATCATCCGACAACATATCTGTCAGCTGTGTTGTTTGCTCTTTGGTATTACAAAAAATAATTACTGATTTTGGTTTAAAATGTAGTAATAAGGCTTTTAATAGCGAATATTTTTCTGCTTTGGTTCTAACTTTATAAAAAAATTGCTGAATATCTAAATCAGTATGCTCCTCCTCAACAATTATCATCTTAGGATTATTCATGTACTGACTTGACAAAATCTTGATATTGTCAGGATAGGTTGCAGAAAACAAAAGCGTTTGTCTTTGCTTGGGGCACATCTGAATTATGTCATTTATTTCATCAAAGAATCCCATATCCAACATGCGATCAGCCTCATCTAAAACTAATGTTTGCAGTTTATCTAAAGATATAACCTCTTTGTCCAATAACTTTATTACACGCCCTGGTGTACCAACTATAATATGTGGACTGTGTTTCAATGAATCTAATTGGACTTTAATCGGAATGCCACCAGATAGATTTAGCACTTTAATATTTGGGAGTAAACGCGCCAACTGACGCAAGGACTGACAGACTTGTTCGGCTAATTCACGAGTTGGGCACAATACTAGAGCTTGTACTGCATAATCTTCGATGTTTAAGCAGTTTAATAACGACAACCCAAAAGCAGCAGTTTTGCCGCTTCCTGTTTTTGCTTGCGCTATAACATCGTGGCCAGCTAACATGATGGGTAGGCTTTCTGCTTGAATAGGCATCATTGTGGCGTAATCAAGAAAAGCCAAATTATTAATCAATTCTTCGCGTAGCGCCAAAGTCGTAAAGGATTGAGGGGCAATGGCGGCGTTAGACTTAGTATGTTTCATGGCCAATATCGCTGAGTTAAAAAAAGGCATTTTATCATCTGTCACCTAAGATATATACTCTTTTTTTCTTTAGCGATTTGCTGATTAAACCTTTAAAATTCCACTCTTTGCTAAGGAGCGGTAATTATTGACATGTGGCATTAATGAAACTATGTAAGTCCGCCTCATATGTATTGTAATTATCAAAATCAAAACTATTGGTAGCATTATAATTAATCCAGCCAGGGATTAATTCGTCAGTTTGGCTCACACCGCTATAAACAGCACCCCAGTCATTAGTTAAGCCATACCCGTAAAAGCATTGCTTATAAATAGCACCGTCATAATGCCACATATCGCAACTAAAAAAAGCCCGATTAACAACATCTTCGTCAAAACCCAATGCTTGGGTATTAAAGGAGCCAAAAATAGTCCCATATTTGCCGCAATTGCCAGCATCTAAAACAGCTTGCCCAGTATTTTGACCGTCAGTTACAGCTGGAGAACCATCGTTGCGAAAATATGGACTTATACCAGCAGCATGCTCTGAATCTGAAATTATATCTGGTACAGAATTAAGACCTAATTCATAAGCAGTTGGGAACCTTCCATTGGCTTGAGAAAACTCAATTGATCTCTGCATTAGGCTTTCAATTACCGTTGTTACATTTGCAATTCTGGCCCCGACTATATAATTCTTGTACATAGGTACAGCGATAGCAACCAGCAGAGAAACAATTGCAACTACAACTATTAGTTCAATAAGTGAATAACCTGATTTTCCGCTCTGTTCCGACTTAATACCTTCCAACTCTACTACTCCACCTCCTCAATACCCATTAACAATTATAGGCCATCAATTTGAAAAAGTTGTACTATTTGCTGATTAAACCATGAGGGGTCTGGGAGGTATGCTAGGGGCCTCTCCACATTTTGCACTATACAATCTTTGCAAAATACCAGGCAATGTTCTTCGTTCAAAATCGTACTCTCGCATGATATATGGTGCTAAATGATCTTTAAAAAACTCTAGTGCTGCTTTAGTCAAGAATTTACCACTTTCCTCATGATGTGTACTTATATTCGATTTGTGCGATGATTCTAAAAAGTAACCGTATAAAAATGGAACATTTTTTTTGATTGTGTCGACTAATGGATCGTTAATATAAGGCTTCGATAAATGGCATAGCACTTCATAGCAATCACTAAATCCAGCATGCTCAGGAAATGTACCATCTTGTTTACACTTAATCATAATTTCGGTCATGTCACGAAAAATACTACATTTGAAACCTTCAGACCTATTAAATCGGTCATTATCTAAATGTGCGTAGAATGGTAATTTTCTCGCCTTAATACTAGCCGTTAAACTAGTATCTCCTGAAGGAACTACAACACTTTGGCTATACTTGTTTAATAACATAACACTAAGGGCATGATATTCTTTGGTTGGTAGCCAGTCTAAATCTGCGAGTCTAATTTGCGATCTTTCAATTGCTTGCTTAATGCTGTCTGGTAATTGTTCTGGCATTTCAAGTTGCGTAATAACAAAAACTGGCTGCTTGCCCTGTGCAATTGCATCTTGAATAAATGGGGATACCAACAATGCATGTAGCACATAAATTTCTGACTCTTTTTGCAAGTAAGCAAATACAGTAGGCGTACTAGCAAGAAATTTCATAGCGTCTTCAGCCGTTATATTCTTATTGTTAAATATTAGGTTTTTAGTTTTTCTTGAAATAAACTGAAATTGATCGCTAAAATCTTCATCGCCAGTAATACCATCAATGTCAGTAAGTAGCCCTGAATTATTTTCTGACAATCCAAGACTCTTAATTCCTAACTGGGGAAATTGAGCAGCAGCCCGTGACAACCCATCGAACTCCAGAATGAATTCATAATTATCTGCTTTATCTAAGTTTGAATTTCTGAGCAAAAAATCACTTATACAAGAAATATAAACTACATTTACAGTGTCATTATCATCAATATCTTTAAAATAATCTTGCAAAATTTTGATCGAAAGAGCGCCTCTTTTTCTCGCTTGTGCAACAACGCAAGAGTTGGCGTCAAATATATTTTCTTTAACATATTTATTTTTATCATCCCAAGATACATCTATAAATTTAAAGATCGGGTGATTTGGCGCACGCTCCTTGAACATTAACAAATACACTAGTACTTTGGGAGTGTCTTGCGCAAAAATTAGAATTCGGTCTTCTTGGCCGCTTTTATATTTTCTAAACAGTTTATACCAATTAAGAAAATATATTAAATCACCAAAGCCCTCAGCTACTGTTACAGTATGAATATTTATAGTTCTTGGCAAAACCTAACTCCGTCTTTTTAAATTTAATGCTATTAGTGCTGCATGCAATGTGTAATAGAGGGATTGTAATGCTATTTTTATTGGAACATCAAGAAATATTAATTATGCAATTTGACTAAATTCTGACGCTGGTTCTGCCAAATATTACTCTTTTTCAGTAAATTTGGCTTTTTCAAAGCTTATTTTCGCGTATATCCTTTAAAGTTTGCGCTGCTTTTAGGCGTGTTTCATTTTGCTTCTTTGCGCCAAATTTATCCCATGTTGAGTAAACAAAAGGTAGACGTTGATTCTTCTCGAGCTTAGATCGATTTCGATCCATAAAATCCCAGTACAACGCATTAAATGGGCAAGCATCATCAGTGGTTGTTTGATTTGGGTTAAATTTGCATGAGCTGCAAAAATTACTCATTTTATTAATGTATTTTCCACTTGCAGCATATGGCTTGCTGCCAACAATTCCACCGTCGCCAAATAGTGCCATACCCAAAGTATTTGGCATTTCTACCCACTCGAATGCATCGCTGTAAACAGCAAGATACCATTCTTGCACTTGCTTGACGTTAATACCTGCTAACATAGCAAAATTACCTGTAACCATTAAACGTTGAATATGATGTGAGTAGGCATGATCACGAGTGTGATTTATCGCTTCGGCAAGACATACCATCTTCGTATCAGCCGTCCAATAAAATTCTGGTATCTCTTCATTTGCATTGAAATAGTTTAAGTCTGCATATTCTGGCATGTGCATCCAGTATATGCCACGAATATACTCCCGCCAGCCTAAAATTTGACGAATAAATCCTTCCGCCGAGTTAATCTTTACTTTGCCTTTACGGTATGAACTTTCTGCCATTTCAATTATTTCTAGAGGTAATAGTAAGCCTACATTTAGGTATGATGAAATCAAAGAATGATATAGATACGCTTCACCCATAAGCATAGCGTCCTGATAATCACCAAAATGCGGCAGTAGTATATTGATAAAATGTTCCAGCTCAAGCAATGCTTGGTCTCGTGTCACAGCATAATGAAACGGCTCAAGTTTGCCAAAGTGAGTAGAGAAATACTGTTTAACCAGTTCTATAGTATCTATAGTAATTTGATCTTTGCGATGACTAATACGCTTTGGTGATGTTAGATTTTTAGATGGAGGTTTGCGATTCTCCTTATCAAAATTCCAGTTGCCGCCACATGGCTCTCCATCTGGCTCCATAAGTATAAAATATTTTTTACGCATTTCACGATAAAAATATTCCATACGCAATTGCTTTCGTTTACCTGCCCATTGCTTAAATTCATTAATGCTAGATAAAAATCTTGTATCAGCACGAATTTCAACTTCAATCCCTAAAGAATTTTGACACTCTTGAAGGATTTTTAATTGCCGATATTCACCGGGTTCGGTAACTACCAAACGCTTAGCACCTGTATCAACAACAGCGCGTTCAATTTCGCCATACAGTGTGCCGGTATTATTTGCAGAATCCAAATGTATATAGCGTACCTGATAACCTTTTGCTTCTAAAGATTTTGCAAAATGACGCATAGCAGAGAAAATGAAAGCAATCTTTTTAGGATGGTGGCGCACATAAGTAGCTTCCTGCATTACTTCACACATTAGGATCGTGTCTCCATGCTGGATATCTTGCAAGCTAGACATTGATAGTGAGATCTGATCACACAATAGTAAAAGCAAGGACGTATGGTTTGTCATAATTGTACCTAAGAGTAAAATTTAGATAGTTTCAGTCCAATTTGGGCACTGGTTCTGCCAAATAATAGCCTTGCAAATAATCTACGCCGAGTTCTTTAACCGTGTCGTGTATGACTTTATCTGCGACAAATTCAGCAACAGTGGATATATTAGCTTTTTTACAAAAAGCCACGATCATTTCCACCATGGTTTTATTCTGCTCATCATGATTAATATTTTTAATCAATGAACCATCTATTTTAAGATAATCAATTTCCATCATAATAATATGCTTGAAGTTTGAATACCCGGAACCAAAATCATCGATGGCAATCTTACAGCCGATTTTCTTCATTTCAATTATAAATTGATTTAGCACGCTATAATCACCCAGGCCTTCTGATTCTAAAATTTCCAAAGTCAGCTGATTACCGATTCCGTAATGATTAATTCTTTCCTTAAAAAACTCTACGGTGTCTTCATTTTCGATATCAAGCAGTGAAATATTAATCGAAAAATTCTTTTTGTTCTTAGAAAAAACACTAAAGCATTTTTCTATCATTATTCTAGTGAGCGCAGGATATAGTCTAGCGTTTTTTGACACTTCCAAAAAGGAATATGGCGCTATAATTTTCCCGTCAGTGTCAATCATTCTAATCAAACACTCATATTTCTCAATAGTCCCAGTTGAACTAGAATAAATCGCTTGAAAATAAGGAGCAAATCTGTCGTCAATAATAGCTTGCTTTATTTTTTTAGTCCAAGACAAGTTGTCTTCTAATTGCTTGCGTAATAACATATCATTCTGATATGTTATTTTTTGTATTTTAGTATCTTTTGCTTGCCGCAAAGCCATATTAGCCTGCCACAGCACACCATAAATCTCTTGTGAAAAATCTTTAGATTCTACACTGCCCATTGATATACCAATTGTATAGTTTAGAAAAAAGCTAAACCCTTCGACTTCGATTTTATTATTACTTAGCTTTGCTAACATTTCATCTAACGTCTGCATAAAATCGTAGCTATTAGCGGATGAGTTGGCTGCAATAGCAAATTCATCAACTGGTAACTTATAGAGCATATAATTGGTACAATCAGGCCTTGAGTTCAACAGCTCATTTATGACTTTTGCAACACTGATTAAAACCATATCGCCGATTTTATTGCCATAGTAATCATTAATTTGCTTAAACTGATCAATATTAATAATTGCAAGCATAACTGGAATAAACTTAGATCTATATCCAAAATTTTCCATTAGCATATTCCGATTTGGCAAAGATGTTAGTGGATCGTAATAGATTCGCTCAGTTAATTGCTTGGTTTTTTCAGACACTAATAATTCTAATTTTTCATTTGTGTCAGAAAGTTCATTACCAGTAGCTTCAATCAAATTAAATAAGGTATCCAATATTTCGTCATCTTGGCTTCTTTTATTTGTTATATCTTTAGTAATTGGTACTTTGTTATATGCCACATTCTCTGACAAGAGTAATAATGTCATGGTCTCATTCAGTAATTCATTTTTCGCCTCACCATGAAAAAATTCGCCATAAGTAAAGAAACCACTTGTTGCGCCAAGGGTTTGTAATGGTTTTAATTCAATATTAACTTGTTCTCGCATAAAATACTTTCGAGCCGAGCAAGAATAAATAAATATTGATTCAATTGGCATCGAGCTTATACTTTCAATTATACTTTCTGAATTGCCTAAAATTATTGGAATATGCCCATAGCCAAATTGAACTTTATCACCAACTTTAAAATTCCCTGCATATAGCATTGATCCATCTGGCATCAGATTTAATGCCGCTCTAGCGATTTGCTTATTAAATCTATTTATAATTAGCGGATATTCTCCTGCTGAAACAGGCAGCTCTTTAGCAACCTTATCACCTAAATACTTTGCATAGATGCTACGTAAGGGTTCATTATCTAATTCATATAAACGATTTTGATCTGCTTTGGTAACTATCATTTGCTTACCAATTGGTCTCCATCCATATACATGGCTAGTGTTTACTATCAGGTTTTCACCATCTAAGGCACATGCCACAACAGCATCTGAACTGATTTTTCGATTGTAGATAACAAATGTTTGTTTCATTCTTCTATAATCACCAGCAAGGCCACCAGCAATTATTATATTTTTGTTAACATCATATATACCAGTAAGTAAATCTTCACCATTTACCTTCAAACCATCTGCAAATAGAATAATTGCTTTCGTCTTATCAGTATATAATTCTCGGGCTATGGTCGACCCAATTTTATAATGTGCTTGATTAAAATTATATAACTGCGCTCTCAATGTAACATTATCGAAAGTTGTAAAGCTTAAAACAGTTTGATCTGATACAGCTTTGCCATCTAATATTTCGCCGTCGGTAGTTGCACCAATTATAACGCTATTCGGTAGTTTTGTTGTTAGATGTTCTAAAATAGAGTTCAAGTTTTTATTCCCTAGATCGGAACTGAAAATTTGAATCAATAAAGTTTTTTCAGCTAGATATCCATTATCTGTTATGAAGCTATCTAGCAGCTTAATTGAGGAAAAACATATACTTTTAGTTTTCATCATCAATATCCGGCTCTACCAGCTGAGAAAGCATAGTCAACGACTCCTGCCAACCTAAATAGCACATCTCTAGCGGAATTGCGTCTGGAATGCCTTCTTGGATTATCCTAAGCTCTGTACCACAGCTAACCTCGCGCAAACTAATTGTAACGTGTATTTCGCCAGGTAAGTTGGGATCATCGAATTTATCGGTATACCTTATCAGTTGTCCTGGGCTAAGCTCCAAATATTCGCCACCAAATGAATGGCTTTTCTCAGTAGTAAAATTTGTAAAAGACATATGGAAAGTACCGCCAACGCGGACATCCATTTCATGAATCTTAGCTGTAAAACCATGTGGTGGCATCCATTTTACAAGTGCATCTGGATCTATAAATGCACGATAGACTTTCTGTGGCGGTGCGTTTAACACCCGATGCAAATTTACAACATTTGTTTTTTTATCCATTATATATCCTTAAGATTAGTTGTTGTTGACAGCTATTAATTGCAAAATTTCCTTATTTGGAATATTCACAAACTTGACATAAGCCCCATGCTGACAAAATTCTTTGGTTAGATTTAATTCATTTTTAAAATCCTGACTTAGATCGCTCAGGCGGTGCAAACCGCCTGCATGTAACACTAATGGATCTATACCACGCATTTTAATCGGCAATACAATATGCTGCTCATCCACTTCAGTTAATACGAAATACTTATCCATATTACCAATTATAGCAAATAATTCTTTGATAACAGGAGAGTTATCTTGTTGTAATTTCTGCAAAACCTGCTCATCTGTGCTGAAATGTATTTCGTCACTCGTGATAATATCATTCTGCAATGCATATTTTAACATAGCCGCAGCCACCGAATGTATTGCCATGTTATGTGCAGAGCCCCAAAATGTCTTATTGTAATACGTTGACAATCTAGCAAACTTTTTAGCATTTGTAATATCTGTAAAATACCATTTATTGTTAGAAAACTTTAAAGACATTAATATTTGCTCTACTTCAAGTGGTGTTAAATCTTGAAATACTAGCGCTGTATGTAAATTATACTCAATTCTATCAGCATTCATATCTGGATATGGCTGCTCTAAGGCTAAGAATTTTGGATTTTTTGGTGAAACATCTGCGAGCGTCAAAGCATATCTAGCCAGAATTTGATCTACCGCAAAATGTTTTAATGATAGTTCATGAATGCTATCTTGATAGGATTGCATTCTATGCGAACCTGATTGAAATATATAATCACCTAAATGTGAGAAGGCCGTGTGCGATGCATCATGCAACAAACCTGCGATTTGCTCTTCAATCGAAACATTATATTTTTTCAATAATGCATACACGCCTAATGAATGCTCATAACGCGTAAATTTGGGGAAATTGTCTGTAACATATGCATCAATACCTGACTGATCTATATACTTCAGACGCTGCATTGCATTTGAATCAATTAACTCCAACACTGTTGGATTTGTTTCTTCTATATTCCCAAAGATGGTACTTACTATCTTTGCATGGCAACCAAAAGAAAAACAAATCAATACTAATAATAAGCTAATCTGTTTATACATTGATTTTATCATTTATTCTTCCCTATTTAAGATTAATTAAATGGCCATTTTATTAATCGTTTGCCATTCCTGTTCAGTAATCGGGGTTATTGACAGCCTATTGCCAGGTCTAAGTATAATCATTTGCGCTAAATCTGCTTTGGCGCGAAGATCTTTGATAGAAATTACGTTTTTAAAGATCTTAACTAGTTTTATATCGCGCATGAACCAGCGAGGATTCGTCGATTTGGTTTTAGGATCATAGTATTTAGACGCAGGGTCAAAGGCAGTATAGTCTGGGTAGCTTTCACTAACAATTTCTGCGATGCCCACTATACCCGGGACCTTACAATTTGAATGGTAAAAAAATACTTTATCACCGACCTGCATAACATCGCGCATATAATTTCGCGCTTGATAGTTTCTAACCCCATCCCAACAGTGGGTTTTATTGGGTGAGTTTTGTAGGTGTCCGATACCGAAAGTTTCGGGTTCTGATTTCATTAGCCAGTAATTCATAATTACTCCTTAACTGAGTATATGTTACCGCATGTTAAAGCTTGTTGCATCTCATCCAGCAATCATAGTTATCTGGCTAAAAAGGTATGGCTATGAAGAAAACGTAATCACAATTCCGATTTGTTGAATATCACGATTATAAAATTGCCCTTGTTGTGATTTGCCATTTTTATACTCCAAGAGTAATTGTGCATATCTATTGCAAAAATTTGTACGTTCATACTGCAACCCTATTCGAGCTGTTGTAGTTGGATGGTAATTATTTTCTTGCCAGGCTGTTGCGAATATACCTGCGACCAAGCGAGTAGAGTCATCAAATATAATCCGGTGTGAGTAGTAATCAAGACCACCAGCAATGATCAGACGCTTTGTGGGTGCAGGATCAATATGGACTATATATCCTAATATTATATACGGACTAACTCTGGCACTACTTTTATACCGTACAAAGCATTTAATGGTTTCATAACTAAGGTTAACTCGATCTAGTTTTACACCGGCGGAACTAAGTAAAAATTCATCGCCCACGTGCGAACTTACATGTGATAGTTGAAATAAATATTGAAAATTTTCGCGTTTATGACTGAGACCTAGAGCAACTAAATAATCTGCATTTATTAACTTGGTCGGGGTGCTACCAATATCCATTAAACCAAATGCTCCAGCTTGGATCCCGATTTCAAAAGGTCTATTTTTATTGCCAAACTGAGCTAAACCAATATTCTCGCCAAAATTAAAGGTCCAGAGAGTTTTGCCTAAGTTTCCTTCAAAATCATGCGCTACGCCCATTAGAAATTTTGGCCAACGTGGATCGGCTATAGGAGGATCAAACAAATTTTTTCCTGGTAGCAGCTCAAAGTCTACTGCATAGGTATTGCACATAATGCTCATGAGCAAAATGAATGTGCCGATAAGTAATTTCATTAATTATATTCTGAGTTAAGGACTAAGATGAATGCCGCCCTAGATAAAAAATTCTTCAGGGGCGGTAATATGGTGAAGACTAGCTTTTAAGATCTTCTAGATCTTGTTGTCTTTGTTTTTGTCTTAATTGTTCTTGTTCAGTAACACTACCAACCTTTCTTTGTTGTTCGAGTATTCCACTATCTTCATTTTCTATACGGCTTATCTCTTCTTTATGTTGCAATTTTCGTTGCGCAATAGCTTCAGCTTTTTGTTCACGTAACACGTTTAATTTACTTTCTTCAGCTATTCTAATTTGATCTAGTCGAAATACTTCGATTGCTGATTCGCGCTGATCAAACGACATAACTTCCCATTTGCTGTTTTCAACACCATAAGTTGTATTTGCTCCGGTTTTACAATAAGTGTCTGGGCTACCAGTACAACCGATTAATAACGTTGACATTGCAAATATTACTGACATTTTTCCTAAATTCATTGAATTCTTCCTTTCATTAAAAATTTTTATTTATAATCTATGTGTTTGCATCACTCTACTCTGAATTCCAACAAATGCAAGTTAATATAATAAATAGCAAAGGTAGTCAGTTGAGTCCCGTTCCTTGACTTATATGCAATCGTAGCCGAAAATTCATAATAAACAATTAAGGAATAAACAAATGCGCGGTATAAATTTTGCTTTAGGCTTGTTATTAGTGAACTCTTTAACTACGACAAATATTGCGCAAGCTTCTACCGTACCGGCAAACACTGCCGTGAACCCTAATCAAATCGGAATGTTATTGCAACAACAAGCTTTAGCCCAAGCTTTGGTAATGGTTAATGCTGGACTTGCAACTGATCCTAATAATACTGCGTTATTACAGCAAAGAATCGTGATTTATAAATTAATGCAGCAACCAGATAATGCGCGCGCAGATTTTGATAAATTAATTTCATTATCGACATCGGAAGCTGATAAAAATTCGTTGATGGCATATAAGGCGTCATATTTTAATCAATTTAATGATGCGAAAACTTATATTGATACCGCTATCCGCTTGGATCCAAACAATCCAGACTATTATTCGCGACGTGCGGAAATCTTAATGGATCTTAATCAATCGGATGCCGCTCTTGCAGATATTAATAAAGCCTTAGAATTAGATCCGAAGTTTTATGGCGCATATTATGCGCGTTCAAGGATTTACGAAAAATTAGGCGACAAACTAAAATCCGAACAAGATTTTGCTATGGCTGAAAAATTAAAAGCCGAAGCCACTGGACAACCTACGCCAGCTGCTACGCCCGTCACACCAGCTGCAACCACAATTCCAACAGGAGCAGTCCACGCGCAGCCAGGATCGTAGATTCTGAGCAAAAATCAGCATATTTGGCACGCTTTCACCAGCATGATACAATGGTTTCTATAAAAACATTGTATCAGAGGTGTATTCATGACCCTACAAGACGAAGCCGAAGAAATTTTTGCACTATTAATCAAAAGACATCCGCACAACTCACCATGGCTAAGCTTTGCAGATGGTGAAACATGCCCCAAGAAGCTCGCTGCCAGAAATTTTGTAGCTGCTATCAACGCACGCATCGCCAAACGACCGCAACTATTAACCTGCTTGCTTGACATAACCAATCACACAGAATTAGATATTGAAGCTAAAAAAGCACCTTTATTTATTGTGTTACAAATGTGGATCATTAAAAGATATTCGTATAAGGATAAAAGTTACGCTAAGCAATTGTGGTTTTGGTTACAAGCAGAAGCACATATCGTACCAAATACTGTTGAACTAAGCAGTCAACAATACAGATATGCTCGATCAATTCAAATTATGTTACGAACATATGATATTTTAAGTCTAGAGTTTATCAGCATACACAAATTGATTGAAGCAATTACTCGTCAAGTGCCAGACTCACAAGCTGTTTTTGCTAAATTTGCGCAAAATGTAATCAATCAGCATTTTGAAGAAGTATTTTGGCGGGCGCAACGCAGCGAAAGGCTAAGTACTACATTGCAGCATCGTCAACGCATGGCTGAGTTCATAAATGAAATGCGTATACAATCGATCGTAGACGATGATACCATCGCTGTTTATATAGACTATGATGTCCGTGATTACGAGCCAGGTATTGAATATAGAGAAAAAGCTGTTGCATATTTTGCATCACAACAAAAGCTCCCTGGTTATGAAAAATTACGGCAATCAACAGAAACTTTAATCTTGGATCGATTTAAAGCAACTCTAGCATCAGGGTGTGATCTAGCACAGATACAAAAAATTGAAAGCTATGTAGTTTTGTATAACCAACGCAACTCAAATAATTCAGCAGAATTGGCCAAATCTCTGGTTGCTTTTATTGATTTTTATCTAAACTCAACTGTAGTTGATGCGAGAATTGAATATAATTTGCGTTATTTTGCGATCAAACAAGCAATCGTTGCGCAAAATCAAGAAGATGTCTTGCTCACAATTATACGCTTGGCACCACTAATGAAAAAGCAAGTTTCTAGTGATGCATGGTACGATCTATTTTCTTGTGGAATGGAGGCTTTAAAATTACCTGGCATCAATAAGAATATCGTTGCTATTGAATTGCTGAATCCTATAAAAGAGAAATTTTCTCTTCCAGACGAACAGATTGAGTCGTTAAAAGATGCTATGTTAACCGATGTACCAAATGCTGGTAATTTGCTGTTTAACATTCTATTTGAGAAAACAAAGCTTGAACACACAGCTACGGTAGCGCCGATAGCTAAAAGAACGCGCCGTAGCTTTCATATGTAGCTGCGCGAATCAATACCTAGTGTATTTTAACCCCGTTCACCATATCGGCAAAAGTCTTCATGTTGGTTGGCTCAACAATCATATAGCGCGGTTGTGACATCGCGCTCTCTGATTTATCTGCTGGTCGACCGTCAATGCTAAAAGCCATTACATAACCAGCATTTGAAGCTTCTTTACCCAGGTGATCGTCATAAATCCCAAATGGCCAAGCTAATAATGTGATGTTGGTATTGAGCTTTTCATCTATTACTTTTTTCGACTTAACGAACTGTGCATGAATTAATTTTTGATACTCATCTTCTGACAAGCGTTTCTTTTCTTGTTTAAAATTTGGGTGCCAATAGGTATGACCTTGGATGTCGAATAGGCCTGTTTTTTGCAGCTCGCGTAATTGATCCCAAGTCATCGCATAAGTAGCATTTGAAATTGATGATGGATAAACAAACAATGTTACTGGAATATTATATTTACGCACAATTGGTAACATATAGGTATATACAGATTTACGACCATCATCAGCAGTAATAACAACTGACTTTTCAGGAATAGATGATTTTTTACCTTGCAAATAGGCAACCAAATCTTGAAGTGGAATTATTGTATAACCGTTTTCTTTTAACCAAATGATCTGCTGTTCAAACTTAGCTGTACTTATAGTCATACTGCCTGTGGCTGATGGATCAAAATTATGATAGGTCAAAATAGGCACACTTATCGGGGTATCAGCAAATACAGGGTTAAAAAGGCAGAGAGTTACGAACACACTTTTAATAAATAAGCTGATATATTTGCACATTTTTTTATTCTTCCTTATTGTTATAAATGGAGGGTAGACGATTTTAAATAAAAATACTGTTTTTAAAACCGTCTTTAACAATAGGTCGATAAATTTTTATTATGCAGATAATGCTGCAGAGAATCCAAACTGCTGCCGTCTTTCAGTCACATACAATAATATAAAACCGATTGCGCCGATTGTTAATGCAATCGGTATAACCGTAATTGCCAAGGTAAGAGCTTCTGGGCTTGTAACTCCACCGCAAGCGCTAACAATCCAACCTATAACACTATGAAACAAATAACCAAATACCATGATGATCATATTAGCAACAGCTGTAGTCAAACCAATTACATTTTCTCTTACACAAGTTGATGCCAAATAAATTGCATTAGTTTGATAAGAGCAGCAAATACCAGTTAATATGAATAGAAAGCTCATAACCGCAACAGATAAGTTTCCATTCAATAAGAGTATAAAACTAACAGCCATAATAATCGCAGCAGCAATAATGGTTCCCAATTGATTTTTACTTTTCTCTGCGATATAGCTCATTGCTGGTGCACCAAAACACAGTCCAACAAAAATAGCTGATGGAAAACTTAAGGCAACTGATGATTCGAAGCCATAAACTTGTTGCAGGAATTGACCACCCCAGACATCTGCAAAACCTTCCAAAGGCCCGACCATTAACCCTGCTAAGCAGCAAATCAACCACACTTTCTTATTGCCAAATACTTCTTTAATATCCGATAGTATCGAAGTTGATTGCTGCATAGTAATATTTGGAACGATCAAATACGTTACAATACTTAATACAACCCCAATACAAGCAAAGATCCCGGTGACAGCTTTATACCCAAGGATAGAACACATATAATTTACTGGGCCACCACCATAAATTGCACCAATCAATCCAATCATTACAGAAAAACTTAGCATACGCGTAAACTTCTCTTCAGCAAAGATAAGACGAATGATTTTAAAAATACCAAGAATTGCGGCAGATGATCCCATGCCAATTAACACACGCCCTATAAAGAGTAATATCCAAGATTCACTGAAAATTATAGGTAATAACCCAGCAGACGTCATCAAAATGCAAATCGTCATAATTTTCTTTGGACCAAAACGATCAAGCATAATTCCGATCGGTAAATGCATTGAGGCATAACAAACGTAATAAATACCAGAAAATTGGCCAAAGGTTGCGCTGCTGATATTAAATTGCTGCACAATATCTTGCATCATAATGCTTGGCATGACACGCAGAATATATTGATAGCTAAAGAAAATTGAGGCAATAAACCACATTGTCCAGGCAACACGACGACTAATTCTCATGAGAATCTCCAAAATATTGTTAAGATATATAACTTATTTTCCGCCGACATCCTCTCCTAGAGAGTGGCGGATAGTTAAACATCCTCTCTAGGTGGAGTGGAGTAAGGTAAAATATGACCATGAAAATAGAGATATGCTTGTACCGCTGAATGATTCAGTCTTTTTTAGCGCTGTAGAACTGGTTGCTACTGGCACAGGTACAATCTCTTTGTGACATTTAATATTTTCAAGATATATAAATCCTTGGTAGCCGTCAATAGGGCTAGAATAAATATTCCATTTGGAGGTTCTACACTGAAAGCTGAATTGACTGATTAAATAGTTGATAGGCATTTTCAATCAGATCTTTGGTTTCGTTCCAGCCCAAGCAAGCGTCAGTGATCGAACAACCATACCTAATCATATTTTTATCAAAAGTGATTGATTGACGCCCTGCTACCAAGAAACTTTCCAACATTACTCCTACTATAGAGTTTGAACAATTAATCTTCTGCTCTATAACATTATTAAATACTACCGGTTGTTTGGTATAATCTTTGCCAGAATTACCATGTGAACAATCAACAATAATACTGTTAGCTAATCCCGCCACAGTTAAATGCTTCTCTGCGCGCCTAATACTCTCTGGATCATAATTTGGTCCATCAACGCCACCACGCAATACCAAATGTGCATATGTATTTCCTGATGAATTTATAATTTGTGTACAACCAAAGTGGTTCACTCCCAGAAAAGTCTGTTTACGTGATGCAAATTGAATACTATTAATCGCAACATCAATATCACCTAATACGTTATTTTTAAATCCTATTGGTATTGCAAGATTAGATCCAATTTCGCGATGGATCTGCGACTCTACGGTACGAGCTCCAATTGTCGCCCAACTCAAGCAGTGATCATAATATAAATAAGCCGTTGGATTTAATATTTCTGTAGCAATTGGAATTCCCATTTCGCATAGATTGGACATAAATTGCCTAATCTTAGTAATACCTTCTACCATTGCATCACCATTATCTAGATTCGGATCGTTAATATATCCTTTCCAACCTAAACCTGTGCGTGCCTTTTCTGGATACACGCGCATTACAATATAAAAGTGTTCAGCGCATTCTGCTGCGAGTGCTTTTAATTTAGATGCGTATTCAAGATTTGCGTCAGGATCGTGAAATGAACACGGGCCTACGATTATTAATAGTCTTGGATCAACATGATCAAGTATATTTCGAATCACTTGTCGACTAGCTGTCACATTTTGCACGGCACTAACCGACAGAGGCGATTTGCGATTTAATTCCTCTGGTGATTCGATAGTATTAGCTTTCATCTTTAATTCCATAAATACTCGAGAAAGTTCAATACCAGGGTTTACCATAACAACTTCAGCTAGGTCAAGTGTAACAATTTTAGTAGCCTATACACACTGTGTAGATCCATTTTTCTAAATAAATATCTATTAATGCTGAATTTGCAGACTTTGTGAACCTACATCCCGTATTAATGGGCTATCATCCATGGACTATCACCAAACGGAGCATCTAAGCGCTAGAAAAATATAGCATTTATTAAGTAACGGATCAAAAAGGGGTATTCAAGTAGTGGATAAAATTGCACTGCGTTTTTTTCCAATATTGATAATATTCTTCGAAATTACATTGTATTTGTCGAACGATATGTATTTACCAGCAATGCCAACTATTGCGGCAGAGTTAGATTTTACCCAAAATCAAATCCAATCTACTTTAACATTTTGGTTTCTAGGTGCAAGCTCACTACAATTAATTTTAGGGCCAATATCTGATCGCTATGGGCGTAAATCAGTCGTAGGCATAAGCTGCGTTTTTTTCATCCTATCTTCTATAGCCTGCGCCATGGTAGAAACTCTGGGTATATTTTTAGTAGCAAGATTTATACAAGGAACTGCAATATGCTCGTTATTAGCAGCATATGCAGCAATACATGAATTATTTTCCACTAAACAAGCTATTAAACTGTTAGCCCTTGTAAGTTCAATAACGATTTTAGCCCCGGCTCTAGGTCCATTATTTGGAGCATTAATAGTAATGTTTACTGAATGGAGATATATATTTTGGTTATTGACTGCCATGGGTATTCTCAGCCTAATCTCTATAATTTTCTATATGCCAGAATCGAATCTAAACCGCAGTCCAATTAACATACGTCATACTATTACGGATTACAAAAAAATTATCAGTAATAGGAATTTTTTATTACCAAGCATTAGCTATTTTCTATTAGTTGTGATTGAATTTGCCTGGATTTTTGAATCACCCTTCATAATAATGGAAGTTTTTAAAGCCAGCCCTTTATATTATGGTATAGCTCAGACCATAATATTTAGCTTTTATCTTGTCGGTGCAATAGCAACTAAATGGATGCTAGAAAAATATAACGTAATGAAATTTGTAAAAATATCTCTTGCTATTACAATAATTGGAACTGTATTAATGTTTTTCACATCATTAATATATAACAATTTAGTAATGGCAATTTGCTCAATGTGCGTAGTATCGCTTGGCTCATCAATGCTACTTGGACCTTTGAATAGAATTGCAATTGAATCATGCAATCAACCCATGGGAAGAAGAACCGCAGTATTCTTCAACGGAATAAGTTTGGCAGGCGCTCTAACCGGCTGGATCCTAGAAATTATGAATAGCGATGGCTTACTGCCAATCGCTACTCTAATAATTATATGTATGTTTATAACTACCTTGTTGGTATCCAAAGTTAAGAACACTACAAATGACTAATCGACAAATGAAGATGAGTCTTTGTGTTTATTCCTAGTTGAATTAAATTGACGCGTATTAGTTGGACGAGTGCTCGCTGGTCGTGCACCAGTCGAACGCGTATTAGTTGGACGAGAGCTGCTTGGACGTCCGCTTGCTGAACGAGAATATTCCGCGCTATTATTTCCTGAACGTGCATTGGCTGGACGAGCACTTGAAGGACGACCAGTGGCTGAACGTGGCGCGTATTCAGAACGAGAATCTTCAGAACGATAATTTCCTGAACGTGCATTAGCTGGGCGGGCTGAAGGACGACCAGTGGCTGAACGTGGTGCATATTCAGAACGAGAATCTTCAGAACGATAATTTCCTGAACGTACATTAGCTGGACGTGCACTTGAAGGACGACCAGTGGCTGAACGTGGCGCGTATTCAGAACGTGAGTACTCAGAACGTCCGCTAGCAGGACGGACACTTGAAGGGCGACCTGTGGCTGAGCGTGGTGCGTATTCAGAACGCGAATCTTCAGAACGATAATTCCCTGAGCGTGCATTAGCTGGACGAGAATTTGAAGGACGGCCTGCGGTTGGACGTGGTGCATATTCAGAGCGCGAATACTCAGCACGTGCATTAGTAGGACGTGCACTCGAAGGCCGGCTAGTTCCAGCGCGTAGTGGTCTTTGTGCACGACCTTTTTGGATTGGTTCCGCTGCGATCGAACGATCTGGCTCATAGCCAGCAATTACTTCTTGTGGTATTTGGTTCTTTATTACTCTTTCAATATCTCTGAGTAATTGAATTTCATCGATACATACTAGTGAAACAGCAATACCTTCGTGCCCTGCGCGCCCAGTGCGGCCAATACGGTGCACATAATCTTCCGGCACATTTGGTAAATCAAAATTTACTACATATGGTAACTGATCGATGTCAATTCCACGCGCAGCTATATCTGTAGCAACCAAGACTCTTACTTCGCCAGATTTGAAGTCGGCAAGTGCACGAGTTCTGGCGCCTTGGCTCTTGTTGCCATGAATCGCAGCTGCAGATAAACCATCTTCTACGAGTTGTTCACAAAGTTGATTTGCACCGTGTTTAGTTCGAGTAAATACTAAGACTTGCTTCCAATTTTTAGATCCAATCATAAACGACAATAATTCGCGTTTACGTTTACGATCAACTGGATGAATTATTTGTGTTACTAAGCTGGTAGCGTTATTGCGGCGTGCTACTTCAATTAATTTTGGATTCTTTAACATGCTATCGGATATCTCTTGAATATCAGGCGAAAGCGTAGCCGAAAATAGCAGATTTTGGCGCTTCTTCGGTAATAAAGCTACGATTTTTTTAACATCGCGAATAAAGCCCATGTCCAACATGCGATCTGCTTCATCTAGAACTAATATTTCTACTTTAGATAAATCTACTTCTCTTTGTTCAATAAGATCTAGCAATCTGCCTGGAGTGGCAATTACTATATCAGCACCTCTGCGCATAGCAGAAATTTGTGGGCCAATACCGACACCACCGAAAATAATTTGTGTTCTGAAAGTTAAATATTTGCTATATGCACGTACGCTTTCACCTACCTGGGCAGCTAATTCACGAGTTGGAGTTAGAATTAAGGCTCTAATTACTCTTTTTGCTGGATCAGACGGATTTTGATTCAATATATGTATTAGTGGCAAAGCAAATGCAGCGGTTTTGCCGGTTCCGGTTTGTGCCAGTCCCATTAGGTCCCCACCTTTAAGAATATAAGGGATTGCTTGCTGCTGAATTTGAGTAGTTTTAGTGTAATTTTGTTCTTCTACAGAACGCAAAATTTCTGGCGCTAAGCCAAGTGCTTGGAAAGACATAGGTTGCTCCTAATGGATAGGCTCGTAATCGAGCATTTAGCGAGCAATAAATTATAGGGATTTTCAATCAATAGATACGCTATAGGCCATACATCTCGCTGTGTATGCGGTGCATGATATAACAGTTGCGTCGCAAAGTCCACAATCTATTCTTGTTAAGTGTATAATCAACATAAGAAAACTATAATCAGTGTATAAACTAGTGGTTATGCTACATAAGCAAAAATCTCTAGAGTCTATACTACAAGAATTCTTTAATAGTCCATACAGTTTATGGGGGTTGTTATGATGTCTACATTATACCTATCATTTGCAGTTGCGTTGATTGCCTTAGCTTTAGGCGCAGGTCTTGTTGCGTGGGGACTGCAAAATAGAGGGTCAGGTGTTTTAATTGCTAAGATATTCGGTATTATCATTTTGGTATTGTCTTTAATAGTAATGTTTTGTATTGGAAACACTGCTCACAGTTGGTCTAAACATCCAATGAAGCAAATGGGTAATCCACAAATGATGAAGGATATTAAAGCTAAGATGGAGCACAAGAGCCAGCAAAATGGCAAGCAGAACTCTAATAATCATTAATTCACAATATAAAAAATCGGTATGGCTGAAGTTTTTGGATGCCATACCGAATTTTTATGGATCTATAGTCGGAGTGTTTGATGTATCACAAAATGAAGTTGTTTCAGCATACTCTACGCAATAACTTGGAAGATAATTCATGTTCAAGAGTGGATCACCAGCTTGCTTACAGTACCATTTTAATTTTCCGTTCCCCATATCTCTGACTACCATTACTATTGAGTTTCCACTTACTCCAGTAACATCTGGTAGCAATTCTATTGCAAACTGATGCGCATCGGTTTCATCACAACCATAATAATATATTCCTTCGACAACATCGCTATCAGTTACCAAGTGATCATAGTTAGCAATAGCAGCTGAACTAGGAAAGCTACCATTAGCATAAAAATATTGCTCGACATTTGCTTTTGCTGCTTCTGCATAAGCAAAGACTTCCAGAATTTGTGATTTGATTACAATTTTCTTATAAATCCCAACTGCACCGGCAATTACAAGTATGACAATAACCATAACTACTAATAATTCAATTAGAGAATAAGCTTGTTTAGAAAATAACCACTTGTACACACACGTACCTCATTCATGTACTATGATTATTAATTATAGTGCGTTCTAGGTCAAAAATTTTGTTTTTATGAAATTCTTGCCTTAGTTTTACGCTCACCGGCATCGGACAAAGTATCGGAATCTGGCAAGATTGTATCTTCTTGAGGCAATTTTGATCCCAGCATATTTTTGTGTGCACGTAGCAAATACGTTATTGAACTAGGTGTATATACTGCAAATTTATTTGGTTCAATTTTGATCATCTTTCCATAGCGAACAGAAACGCTTTCATCCAAAACCTCATCATCAGAGAAGCCCATAACTGTACGCCATGTTGGAGCACTAACGGCGCTCCACGTTAAACCAGCACCCATTGGGGCGTTATAGCTATCATGTTGCGAATCAAGTGGATTAGGTGGATATTTGGACAAGGCTGCAGAGTCGATTTGTAAGCCACATTCTATAGCTTTAGAGACAATGTAGTGCAGCGCTGTGTTTTATATACCACGTTTCTTTTAGCTACCGCCAGT
>CAYPGU010000003.1:0-25509 GCA_964409995.1 uncultured Legionellaceae bacterium
ACCTCATCAGGAATATTACCCGTTTTACCATTTTCTAGATTAAGTCCTTGTATTTTATAATACTTGGTAGTTTTATTTTCGCGACATGAGAAGAATAGGCCAGACTTTTTAGTATTATATATAGTGATTTGATCTTTTCCTTTGCCGTCAGAATCTTTTTTGTATTGAAAAATTGATTGATTGAAAATTGTTAAAATACTATTAATCTTTGTATGCTCTAACATAAAAAAGCGCATTGCAAGCTGAGCTCCTAGTTTGTCTAATGCAGCATTAAATTTTAAGGCTTGGAGTATATTTTCTAAGCCTTTAGTCGTATGCCGACAGTAACTTACGTATAGTTCGCGTAAACGATGATTCAATTTTAATGCATCACTTAAATATTTAATCCCAAGATCAGTTATCTTATTCATACTCAAATTTAAAACTCTTAGCGTGCGATTTTTTTCTAACATTTTAGCTAGAGCCTGTGCACCTACATCAGTTATATTGTTATCAGATAGATCTAAATGCGTAACTGTAAAATTATATTCTAAAGCCCTGGCTAATCTAATTGCCGTAGAATCGTCAACACAACAACGAAAGAAAACAATTTTATTGATTCTATTTGTTGGCAGCACTAGTGCTGCAATTTTAGCTTTGAGCTCAGTTTGATTAGAATTATCCATAAAAAAGATTTCAGAATGATCTGCTGCATGTGGAGTATTGGACTGTTTGGTGAATTTTTGTTTGAGCCAATTGAACAGTTGTTGCGCCTTTAACTTCAGCCATAACACAACTGTGAGAATTTTGCGTAACCATAATCGAATAATTTGCGGTATATACATCTCACACCTCATTTTTTGATTAGTAGCTTACTGAGCATTACATGTTTGGGAATGCAAGTCAAGCCGACTATCTAACTATTTGGCGTGCAGGTTGTTGACATGGCCTAAGCACTGTATTACCATAGTAGTACAGTGTAACAGCGCATATTAACTATGAAAGACCAACAAAATGCTACTGATGAGCTATGTGAAGCCATATTGCTGCTGGAAGGCCGTAAGGAGGTGCATAATTTCCTCAAAGACTTATGTACGCCACAGGAGTTACATGCTTTGGCTGAGCGATGGCGGGTTTGCAGGCTTTTGCATCAGGGGGATTTATCCTATCGGGATATTCATAGCCTAACTGGGGCTAGTTTGACCACGATTGGCAGGGTGGCAAGATTTCTCAAAGAAGAGTCTTACCACGGTTATCAGGCAGTTTTAAAAAAATTACAGAAATGAGATTCCAAATGAAAAGATTGATGATAGTACTTTGTACAATTCTGGTAGCTCAAACAGTTTGGGCAGAAGAAGTTACCCTGCCTAGTAAAAAAGTATTTGTTTCGCAGGTAGTTGAGCATAGGGCGCTGGATGCTACTACTAAAGGTATTGTAGATGCCTTAGCGAAGAATGGCTACAAAGCAGGTGAATCGATCGATTTGCGTGTTGAATCAGCACAAGCATCGCCAGTATTGGCGGCACAAATTGCCAGTAAATACGCAAACCAACGTCCAAGTATTGTAGTTGGGGTTGGCACCATTTCAGCGCAAAGTTTTGCCAAATATGCACAACAAGATAATTTAAAATTAGTCTTTGCTTCAGTTACGGATCCTGTTGGTGCTGGTTTGGTAAAAAGTTTTGCCAAGCCTGGTAGCAATACTTCTGGAGTGTCAAATTTTGTGGCGCTCGAGCCACAACTGCGTTTATTTAAAGAAATACAACCGAACCTAAAACGTTTGGGCATATTGTACAATCCAGGTGAAGCTAATTCTGTTTATATAGTAAATAATTTAGAAGCAATATCTGCCAAATTTGGCATCATTTTGGTGAAACAATCAGTAACCAAAACTGCCGATGTGGCGCAGGCCGCTGCAAAATTAGCTAATCAAGTGGATGCTATTTTTGTTAGCAATGACAATACTACACTCAGTGCTTTACAAACTGTTATAGCTAGTGCCAACTCATTGCACATTCCAGTTTATGTCAGCGACACAGATGCGGTTCAACTTGGTGCTTTAGCTGCTTTGGGGCCGAACCAATATGAAGTAGGGCTGCAAGCAGGAAATATGATTGCGCGCGCGTTGCAAGGTGCTGACTTAAGTGCGATGCCGGTAGAGTTGCCGCAAAAAACTGATTTGTACTTAAATCTCCAAGCTGCAAAAACTTTAGATATTCATGTTTCAAATGATTTACTTTTGCGTGCAGCTGTAATAATTGATAAGAAATAGCCATGAATGAAATAACTCTCAGCCTGCAACTAGGATTAATCTACGGCATCGTAGCGCTTGGCGTCTACTTGAGTTCAAGAGTTCTTAATTTTACCGATCTTACTTGTGATGGAAGTTTTGTTTTGGGTGCGGCTGTATCTGCAATATTAATTAAAGTCGGAGTTAACCCATACCTAACTTTATGCATTGCTATTCTGGCAGGAAGTTTGGCCGGGTTGGTGACTGGTGTTTTAAATGTACGCTTTAAAATGAGCGAAATTCTAGCTGGAATTTTGGTTGCTTTTATGTTGTATTCGATTAACTTAAAAGTCATGCAAGGTGTACCTAATATTGTTTTATTTGACCAGGTGACAATTTTTTCGCAGCACAATCCATTAATTGTTCTAATAATAATTTCAGGCATTTGTTGGCTAATGCTGGGATATTTTTTAAGTACTGATTTTGGGTTGGCAATTCGCAGTATAGGGCAAAATAAACGTTTGGCGCAAAATGTCGGAGTGAATCTAAAGCGTAACATCGTTATTGGTTTAATGTTGAGTAATTCTTTGATTGCACTGGCTGGCGCATTATTTTGCCAACAGCAAGGGTTTGCTGACATTGGCAGTGGCATTGGTACAATTATTATTGCTTTCGCATCCGTAGTTATTGGGGAAAGAGTTTTTCGAGTACGTTCGTTATGGTTCATTCTTGCTAGTTGTTTTGTGGGATCTATTATATATCGATTATTAATTAGTTTAGCTTTGCACAGTGATATGCTGGGTTTGCAAACCCAGGATTTAAATCTAGTGACTGGTCTCCTAATCGTTGCAGTTATGATGTTACCGAGAGGTGGTTATGCTCGCTTTGCAAAACATTAATCTTACCTTAGGAAAAAATACTTCTTTACAAAGAAGTATATTAAATAATTTAAATTTACAGCTATCACCAGGTGAATTTGCTGTGGTCATCGGTGGCAATGGTGCTGGGAAATCAACCTTGCTAAGTGTAATCTCCGGTTTTGTTAAACCTGATACAGGAAAAATTATAATTGATCAGCAAGATGTTACGCATACTACCCAAGCAAAGCGTGCGAAAAGCATTGCGAAGGTTATGCAGGATCCTAGAGTTGGCACGATGGAAAATCTAACTGTGCTCGAGAATATGGCTTTCGCGTATAAGCGTGGCGCGCTGCGTTCATTATTGCCATTCGCTAATCAACAGCGGCGCAAGTTATTTAGTGCCAAACTTGCTGAACTAAATATGGGTTTAGAAAATCGTTTAGATGAACCAGTAGTTAATCTATCCGGTGGACAGCGTCAGGCTCTGAGTTTGATTATGGCTTTATTAGCTGATTGTAAGATCCTTTTACTGGATGAAATAACTGCAGCCCTTGATCCAAATGCAGCTCAACAGGTAGTACAGTTGGCAGCCAAGATTGTGCGCGCAGAGCAGCGAACTTGTATCATGATTACGCATAATATGCAGCATGCTTTGCAATATGCAGATAGTATTTGGGTGCTGAAAGACGGGAAGTTCGTCAAGAGCTTTGCGGCTGCCGAAAAGCTGAGTCTAACGCCGGCTGACCTTAGTTCTGCGCTAATGTAAAAATCTTTATATCCTAAAAATAAACTTATCGCCAATAGTTTATATTGACAATATAAACTACCTAGGCAATCCAGGGGTGGATCTTTGAGTTCTAAACAAATAAAATGCTTGTAGTATCCTATTATTCAGAGAAGTAGATGTTGGCACGAGTTGTATTGAAAGTTTTATGTATCTTTTTAGTGGTTCTTAGTGCCCCAACTCAGGTAATGGCTATGTTAAAACAACCCAAGCATGCTTTATCACAACAGCAAATAGACTTTTACTTTGCCAACGGCTATTTGATCGTGCCAAATTTTTTCAGTGCGTCTGAATTACGCACAGTAGCTAGTTGTGCCGCACGTTTACAAGCTGAAGCCGATCAGTTAGCGCTGCAGCAGAATGGTAAAATAATGTATCGTGGTACGCAATTCGTGTTAGATCGCATTAATGAGCGCACACAAATTCACCGCATAGTTTGGGCCGGTGCTGCTGAACCAGAGTTACTAGCTTTAGGCAGGCAACAGAAGTTGTTAGTTCCGGTCGGTCAGTTATTAGGCAGTGCAACAGCAGATCATTTAATCAATCAATTACATTATAAATTACCCAACGATGGAGTTAAATTTGATTGGCATCAAGATATCAAAAATCGTCGGACTTTTGATGCTCAATGGCAAGATTTAAACCAAAAGGGCAGCTTTGTACAAACAATTATAGCAATCGATCCAATGACTGCTGAAAATGGTGCAATTTTTTATGTACCAAAGTCGCATTTCGCTGGTGATTTATTTTTGGACAAAATTACCGATCGAGACGAACTAAAACGAGTGGCTAAATTGGAGCAAGCTGTTCCTTTGCTATTAAATCCGGGCGATGTAATTTTTATGCACCCATATTTAGTACATGGTTCTGAACCTAACGAGTCAAAGGAGTCGCGCCGCATTTTTATTAATGGATTTTCTTATCCAGGTGCGAACAAACAACCATATCCTGGCGAGGGAAGCGCGCAGCAAATAGTACTTAATTAAATTTTGAGGAGGATGCGATGGCAGAAAAATTTGTAACTCTAATTACTGGTGCCGCACAGGGAATTGGTGCAGCGATAGCCAAAACTTTGGCCGCTAATGGGCATAATTTAGTTATTAACTATTATTCACACGAAGAAGAAGCGCATCAAACTGCACAGGAGTGCATTGATCTGGGTGCCGATGTAATCGTAATGCAAGCCGATGTCAGCCAACCAGACGATTGTAAGAGTTTGGTAGCAGCAACGATCGAACGCTTTGGTTATATGGATTTGCTAGTCAATAATGCTGGTATTTCTTCATTCTCTAAAAGCATGGGATTTGAAAATCAATCCTATGAAATGTTTGATAAAATTTTTCAAACTAATGTGCGTAGTGTTTTTATATTAGCTCAAGAATCTGCCCCGCATATGATTAAACGCGGTAAAGGATCCATTATCAATATTTCCTCGAATGCCGGTCTTAGCGGTCGCACCGACAGCTCTTTAATTTACGCAGCATCTAAAGGTGCGATGAACACATTAACGCTAGGGCTAGCACGCGCTTTAACGCCACATATTCGCGTTAATGCTGTTTGTCCTTCAATAGTTGATACTACATGGTGGGCTAAACGTTTTCCTGATGATACGCAACGTGCAGAATTTATCCATAAAATGGCAGGTCATAATCCTTTAGGGAAAGTTATAACGCCTGAAGAAGTAGCGAACACAGTGTTATTTTTATTCCAAACCGAAAGCTTTAATGGCGAATTAATTCGTATTGACTCTGGTTCGCATTGCTAGTTTCATTAAAAGCTTAGCTTGCGCATATATTTAGGCTTGGGTTTAAAAACTGGCGCGGGTGGTGGGAAATAATCCAACGTAAAGTCAGCAGTTTTTGCAGCCACTTGCCCAGCAATATATTCAACTACTTCGGCGGCAAGCTTTACGCGCACATCTTCTACAATAATATCTTTGATTTCCTGATTAAAATTAGCAATCGTGTCCTTAATTAAATCAACTATTTCAGCGTACGCCTCATATCCAGGCTCGTTTGCCAAGATAGTTTCAGCTAGTTCCAGAATGTACACCATTAATTGGTTTAAAAATTCTTGCGTCTCGAGTTTATTTTCTACATGCGCTGCGGTGGACTTTACTTCGTTGGCATATCTTTGCACATGTACTGCAATATTATGAATAGCACTTTTTGAGGAGTCTTCTACTATCCTGTCAACTTGTCTAATTTTTGGTCTGCTCACAAGTTGGCCTATCGGCATAATCTTAGGTTGTGGCGGAGTAAGTTGTGTACTGGCCGTAAATAACAACGGTGGGGTAGGGCTATTTAATTCCGATTCAGAATCGAATGGCCTTAATCTCAATACTAAATGTAACGTACTAGATCCACCGTTTTGCATTTAAGCTTCTCCTTAAGCCTGACGAAAAAAAGGCCAGATTAATATAACCTGGCCTAAACTTAGGGCCAACAAAAACCGCGTAAGCGTCCCGGAAATTGCGCAGCAATTATCCGGGATATAGATCCCGGCTACTTCGCACGCTATGCGTGCTTGGCCGGGATGACGTATTGCTTAATTAAGCGTCTTCCCAGCTCAATGCGCCACCGGTTTGGTATTCGGTAACACGAGTTTCAAAGAAATTCTTTTCTTTCTTGAGATCCATTAATTCACTCATCCAAGGGAATGGGTTAGTTGCACCAGGGAATTGCTCTGGCAAACCAATTTGCATTAAACGTCGGTTAGCAATGAACTCTAGATATTCACGGAAACTAGCTGCGTTTAAGCCCAAAATACCACGTGGCATGGTGTCTACTGCATATTCGTATTCTAAGTCTACGCCAGTTTTGATGATATCAATCATTTCTTGCTGGAACTCTTTGGTCCATAGATGTGGATTTTCAATTTTAATTTGGTTGATCACATCGATACCAAAGTTCAGATGCATTGATTCATCACGTAAGATATATTGGAATTGTTCAGAGGTTCCAACCATCTTGTTGCGACGTCCCATAGACAGAATTTGCGTAAATCCAACATAGAAGAAAATACCTTCGAATACCACATAATATGCAATTAAATCACGTAATAAACGTTGATCAGCTGCTGGGGTTCCAGTATGGAAGGTTGGATCGCTAAGGCTTTGCGTAAATTGTAAAGCCCACTCAGCTTTCTTAGCTACTGCTGGCAGCTCGCGATACATATTAAATACACGACCTTCGTCCATAGCTAAACTTTCAATTATATATTGATAAGCATGAGTATGTAGCGCTTCTTCAAAGGCTTGACGTAATAAGTACTGACGACATTCTGGATTAGTAATATGACGATAAACGGATAGCACGAGATTGTTGGCTACCAAAGAATCAGCAGTCGAGAAGAAACCTAAATTGCGTTCGATAATTAATCGTTCGTCAGCAGATAGGCCATCTTTGCTTTTCCATAACGCGACATCGGCTGCCATATTGATTTCATTTGGCATCCAGTGGTTAGCACATGCATTGAGATATTTATCCCACGCCCAATCATATTTGAATGGCACTAGTTGATTTAAATCTGCGCGACAGTTGATAATTTTCTTATCATCAACTCGAATACGCGCCGCACCCATTTCTAGTGCTTCTAATCCTGTTGCTCCGGCTGAAGCTATTTCCTGTTGCATCGACATTTTCTTATCCCTCTATTTCTATATCGCCATTTGGCTTTATTAGTTGTTGCTCACTACTGACATGCTTCACAATCTGGATTATCAATTGCACAAGCATTTACTGCTGCTGGTTCAATTGTGCTCTTTACTGCATTTAAAACCCCGGTATTAACAGTTGATTTCTCGGCATCAGTTGCACCTAGAGTACGTAAGTAATAGGTGGTCTTGAGGCCGCGCAACCAAGCAGTACGATACAAGGTATCCAATTTTTTACCAGAAGGTTGTGCAATATATAAGTTTAATGATTGAGCTTGATCGATCCATTTTTGACGTCTTGAAGCAGCATCAATTAACCATTTTGCATCGATTTCAAATGCAGTTGCATACTTGCTCTTCAAGTGCGATGGAATACGATCAATATTCATTACGCTGCCGTTGAAATATTTAAGATCGTTGATCATGACCGAATCCCATAAATCAAGTGCTTTCAGATCTTCAACCAAATAATTGTTGACGATGGTAAATTCACCCGACAAATTGGATTTCACATATAAGTTTTGGTATGTAGGTTCAATCGATTGCGATACGCCACAAATATTGGAAATAGTTGCAGTGGGCGCAATTGCCATTACGTTCGAGTTACGCATACCAATGGTACAAACCCTAGTACGTAATGCTTGCCAATCCAAAGTTTGACTACGATCTTGATCTAAATACATGCCACGTGTTTCTTGTAGATTATTGATTGAATCAATTGGCAGAATGCCTTTGCTCCACAATGAACCTTCAAAAGTTTCATATGCACCACGCTCTTCAGCCAAATTAGTTGAAGCTTGAATTGCATAATAGCTGATGTGCTCCATTGAGCGATCGGCAAACTCTACGGCTGCATCTGATTCATAGCTGATGTTTAGCTTGTACAATGCATCCTGGAAGCCCATCAAACCCAAACCAATTGGTCTATGCAGCATATTTGAGCGGCGCGCTTGAATTACAGAATAATAGTTAATATCAATTACGTTATCGAGCATGCGTACTGCAGTATTAATTGTGTTTTGCAGCTTGGCGGTGTCTAAAGCACCGTCTTTGATGTGCTGCGGCAGATTGATACTACCCAAATTACATACTGCAATTTCATCAGCCGAAGTATTAAGAGTAATTTCAGTACATAAGTTAGAGCTATGCACTACACCAACGTGCTGTTGTGGTGAACGCAGATTGCATACATCTTTGAAGGTGATCCATGGATGACCAGTTTCAAACAGCATGCTTAGCATCTTACGCCATAAATTTGCTGCTGGAATTTTCTTGAAATTATTGATCTTACCTTGCGCGGCTTTCTCTTCATACTCTATATAAGCTTGTTCAAAGCGCAAGCCATATAAATCATGTAAATCAGGTGTTTCATCTGGTGAAAATAAGGTCCATTCTTTATTTTCAACTACGCGCTTCATGAATAAATCTGGCACCCAGTTGGCGGTATTCATATCATGTGTACGACGGCGATCATCACCGGTGTTTTTGCGTAATTCGACAAATTCTTCAATATCCATATGCCAAACTTCAAGATAAGCACAAACTGCACCTTTACGTTTGCCGCCTTGGTTTACCGCAACTGCCGTGTCATTGGCTACTTTTAGGAATGGAATAACGCCTTGTGATTTACCATTAGTGCCTTTGATTTGCGCGTGAATAGCTCGAATTGGTGTCCAATCGTTACCAATACCACCAGCAAATTTTTGCAATAAAGCGTTATCACGAATTGCGTTATAGATCGCGCTCAAATCATCAGGTATTGTGGACAAGAAGCAACTAGATAATTGTGAACGAATAGTGCCTGAATTAAACAAAGTTGGAGTAGAGCTCATGAAATCAAAAGTCGACAATACATTATAAAACTCAATGGCGCGCTCATTTTTATCTTTCTCAGATAAAGCTAAGCCCATGGCCACGCGCATGAAAAATGTTTGCGGTAATTCGAAACGCGCTTCGTTTTCATGTAAGAAATAACGGTCATATAATGTTTGCAGACCTAAATAAGTAAAAATAAAGTCGCGTTCAGGCTTGAGTGCGGCACCAAGCTTATCGAAATCAAAACCTCTGAGCTTTTGATCTAAACGATTAACTTGGATACCGAATTCAATGCCAGCCTTGAGAAACTTTGCATAGTTTGTAGCTAGTTCTTGTTGTGTATTAGGAACGGGTAAATTGAGCGCCTTCGCCACTTCATTGCGCGCATCATTCAACAATAAACGGGCAGCTACAAAACTATAATTTGGTTCGGTTTCGATATAGGTACGAGCGGTCATGATCAAAGCTTTACGTACATCTAAAATATGTACACCATCAAATAAATTCTTTAGTGTATCTTTAACAATCGGCGCTGATTGTACGCTTTCTAAACCGCTACAAGCTTCCACTACAATAGTTTCTATTTTAGTTATATCCAGTGGAACTTTATTGCCATTTTCTAGGGTGATATTGAGCGTTGCAGAGCCGGTTGCTTCTTTTAAGCTGGCTTGTTTGGCTTCACGCATTCTGCGGTGTTCTTCACGATACAGGATATATGAGCGGGCTACCTTATGTTCGCCATTACGCATCAAGGCTAATTCAACCTGATCTTGGATGTCTTCTACGTTTACTATGCCACCGGACTGCATGTAGCGAGATAGAGATTCACATACTGAAGTGGTTAGCTTTTCTACTAATTCATGTACGCGACTGGAGACTGCTGCGTTGCCGCCTTCTTCATCCAAGAAAGCTTTGGTCAAAGCTATAGCAATTTTGCTGCGATTAAAATTAATGATTGCGCCATTCCGACGGATTACTTTAAGCTTATCCGCCACGGACGTTGAGCT
This sequence comes from uncultured Legionellaceae bacterium, assembly GCA_964409995.1. Lineage (GTDB taxonomy): Bacteria > Pseudomonadota > Gammaproteobacteria > UBA6186 > Azoamicaceae > JAGVLG01. Next base: position 10,331 of record CAYPGU010000003.1, read on the forward strand.
GTTGGTTATGGTTGTGTCCTGAGAAAGTACCTCAATGCTCATTTTTTTGTATGCCTCCTGATAGCGCGCGTTTCGGTTATTTACACTGTACATATTAACAGTAGCAGTGAAATTCGTCAAATCCAAAGTTCTTTCGTTTAAAGCCAGTGAACCCAATATATAGGTGTATAGACTCAACTCCTATACAAGATAATGCGGTTTTGTGACTCTAGCAAGTGAATAAGTGGTGGATAAGCTGTGGAAAAGATGTGTTTTAATTGTGAGCAAAACGCTAGTCATGAGAGCCGATGAGGCTTATCAAGAATTAGTGGCTGTGGAAAATTTTTTTTGACTTAGAAAAAAATAATCCCGAAATCGTTTGAAGAGATCGGGATTATTTATTTAGCACCAAACTATACTTAAACTGTTTCTAACCAGTTTACTAAGTAATCAGCTTGTTGGTTTGTGTAGGTAGCGTTCTTGAAGGTTAGCGTTAATAAGCTGATACCTTGTAAGCTAGATACTAGGATCATTGCTAATTGCTTAGACTTGTCACCTTTACCTAGGCTTGAGAACTGCTTTTCACACCAATTCATGATTTCTTGCATCAGATCAGCAGCTGATTGTGCTATCTGTCCGCCTTGCTTGCCTAGTTCTTGACATAAGCTACCAAGAGCATCACCAAAATTAGCTGTTTCTTCGCTATGAGTCGCTGTTTGGCGAACCAATGACTGTAAACGCTCTTTGGTATTCACAATAGTGTTTAATTCTTCGAATTGTTGTTGGATTAGCTTACGACGGTAATCGATAACTGCTAAAACAATCGATTCTTTAGATTTGAAGTAGTAGTACACGTTACCAAGAGGTACATCAGCTAATTGAGCAATGTTTGCTAAAGTAGTAGTGCTCACACCTTGTTCGTGGAACAGCTTGTCTGCTGCAGTTACTAAGCGACTGCGTTTATCGTTACGTCGAGCCATGAGTTTTTAACCCCTTAATTTTAATTTTACAATACGAGATATTCAAAGCTGTATTAATGTGTTTAACCAACTTCATTCGGTCATTATACACTTGATAGGATATAGTTCAACATCTAAATGAATGGTTGGTACTAACTAACGACAAGAGGGGGTTAAAAGCCGATATTCGGACGGGTTGCAGAAAAGTACTGATTTTTTCAATCAATATGCTATTACACGCAATATCAAGGCTAGGTTGAAGATCTTGGTCGGCGCCCGCCGCCAGCCGGTGGTGGTATGGGTGGTAAAGCAGGCGGCTGCGCTCCGCTTGTCAAAGCGGCAGGTTGTGTGCAGTATGTTGTCACCTGTTCGCCAAGTTCACTCAATTTAGCATCGATTGCTTGCCGCGGAGCTAACATGTCTTGAACTGAGAAATCTTTAATTAAAGAATGTGGCCATTGTACAATTACGTCTGGGTTGCGATGCGAACGCATTGTAGAAAACACTACCAACTTGTTCCAAATTTGTTTTAATTCGTCTTTGTTTGGAAAATTACCATCATCAATCTCTTTCATTACTCGTGGGGTTAATGCACTCATGTTTTCAATATGCATTCTACCATGGCAAATTAATTCATTGGCATGCAAAATTATTTCTAGTACATTTGCATTAGACCCAGCATTTATTTTTCTACTATTTGAATTGTTGGCTTGGCTGAATTGTCGAGTGATCGTTGCCATTGCAAGCAACGCGCGCGCGCGTTCTGATGCTGGAATGCCTGGCGCAGTTTTAATTTTATAGGAAGTATCATCTATAGTCCCAACCAGAATAGGGGTCTTTTTGCCATTTACTTCGGCAGATAGTGTAAAAGAGCCATCATCTTTATGTTCAAATTCAGTGCCGGCAAACAAAAGTGCGGTCTCAAGCATGGCAATAGTTTTTTGGCGTTTAACGTCAGTTAGACCAAAATCATTCAAACGAGTAATTGGGTTGCTACCAGACTCATAGGCTGATGATAAATGTGCCTTTAGCGGCGTTATATAACCAGTACCGAATTGGCTTTGCATAAATTCGCTACTTGCGAGTTGTACTAATGCTGGGTTTGTATCTTCTAAAACTTGAAGTACGGTTTGGTTTTTAGTATCAGGATCATTTAAATTAGTTACTGCCTGGTCTAGATCTGCTGCGGTTAAGCCAACACTAGTAAATGCATTAGCTTCGCTAATCATGCGTCCCAACATAGGGAGAAATGTTTCTTTTACGCTACGTTCCAAAGTGGCGCGTTGTGTCCAAGTGCCAAAAATTTCAGGACGACCATAAAATTCACTACCCATTTTACCGGCGCGTGCTGCGGTGATTACAGGTAATACGGTTGAGCTGTGCGAATATGGATAACGAGAAATTGGCGTTGCTGGAGTCGGTGGTACGACTGGTGGCGGTACCGGTGGGGTTGGGGTAGTTGCAATTCTTACAGCAGTTCTAGGTACTGGTGATGTTCCTCCTAGGGTGTGAACTGGATCTCCATGGTCTCCATCTGCATCAGGCTCGATTCTACTATCTCCGAACGGTTCAACACGAACCGCACTCCTACCTGCCATATGAGCATCTGGATTTGAAGGATCTGAAGGACCGCCCGCTGCACTCATATCACACCTTAAAAGCCTTAACTATTATCAATTTAGAGCTGCAAAGTGCTAAAAAGTTCATTTTAAGCTGGATAAATGGTGCATATGCATATAAACCATGCTAGCTCAGTCTAGGTCCATAACATCATGGCTATTATACCGATTGGTGCTACATAGCGAATCAGTATTTGCCAAATAAAAAAACCACGCTTACTAGTCAAATTCATCTCAGTTTGCATCACTTTAGGTTTGATAATCCAACCAGCAAAAATTGCAAAGCCTAAGGCGCCAGTGGGTAATATTATATTGGTAGAGAAATCGGCAATCGCATCAAAGATATTATAATCAAATAATTTAACATGCTGCAGCACATTGAATGAAAGCATAGCAATAGCGCCAATTACCCAAGCAAGCACGCCGATAATTAAAGAGCTTTGTTTGCGTTGTAGTTTAAATTGTTCGTTTAAAATTAAGACTAAAGGCTCTGCCATCGAAATAGATGAAGTCCAGGCTGCAAACCACAGCATCAAAAAGAACAGGCCACCAAAAAATATACCAAACGGCATAGAATTAAAAGCAATCGGCAACACAGTAAACATTAGCCCAGGTCCGCCTTCAACCGGCAAGCCATAAGCAAAGACTAAGGGAAACATAGTTAAACCAGAAACAATCGAGGTTAACATTAACATTGCCGCCACTAGCAAGGAGTCTGGTCCAATACGGGTCTTAGCCGGTACATAACATCCATATGTAAGCATGCAACCGGCACCAATTGCCAAAGCAAAAGCAGATTGGCCTAAAGCATTTAACATCACACTTGGCGTTAATTTACTAAAATCTGGCGCGAATAAAAAATTAATCGCAGTGCGCAATTCACCGACAATACCGCTATAGATCATTAAGATTAATAAGACTAAAAATAATCCTGGCATCATGATGCGTGATGCTTGCTCCAAACCTTTATGAATGCCTCGGGCAACCACAATCAAAGTTAAAAACATAAACACGCTATGCCACAGCAATAGCTGTAAAGGATTATCTAAAAAGTTGCGCCAAATTTGCAGAATTTCTGGCGCAGAAATATTGCTTAATTGCCCAGTCCAAATTTTAAAAATATAAGCGATCGACCAGCCGGCAATTACGCTGTAAAAAGCTAAGACTAACAATAGTGCTGTCGCGCCCCACCAACCCAGCCAGCCCCAGGCACGTGGTTGCTTATTCTCTAATGCAAGTTTTTGCATACTCGCAACTGGATTTAAACGGCCAATTTTACCTAAAGTAATTTCGCCCATTAAAATTGGTACACCAATTATAAAAGTGGCCAAAATGGAAATCAGCACAAAAGCGCCACCACCATTTTCACCGGCCATATACGGGAATTTCCAAATTGGACCCAAGCCAACTGCCGCACCGGCGGTGACCATGATAAAATTAAAATGCGAGGACCAGCGTTGTTGAGTCATATTTTCTCCATGCCTTAGAGATTATCTTAAATAATTAAAGCTGCCAACACATTTCTGTGTTCAGAAACTAATATGGTATATGTTCTGCAAGCTGCAGCTGTAGTCATGATTTCAACTCCAATACCTCTGTCGCGCGCTGGCTGTAATACTTCAGTTGGAAGGAAAGCTTGCTGCTCTCCGACACCAATTATTATTAGCGAAGGTTGTAACTGACATAGTTCTGCAATATGTTGTGCAGTTATGGCGGCTAAATTTGCTACTGTCCATGGCGCCAAGTATTCTGGCATTATAAGTAGGGGGTGTGTGTACTCTTGCTCGTTGACGGTTACGCACCCAGTAGCGTATTGTTTAATTTGATATTTTGCAGTACTGCTTTCGAGATTTAATTGCATATCGCTCCTTAATATTAGATAAATGGCAGTACGCTTACCTCCTAATCAGGAACGCTACAAGTACGTCCCTGTAAGCTCGCTTTCGGCCATCCATGGCCTCGGGCGTCCTTCTTAGGAGGTAAGCATACTGCCATTATCAAAGTATTTAAATTTTAGATTAATATTGAGAAATAAATGACCATCCAAACACCTAAACTTAAGATACAACGCCGCACACCCAATGCGCAAGTTCAACAAAGAGCCTTAGAACAAGGTTTGCATCCATTGCTAGCTCGCATAATAGCCTCGCGCCCACAACCTGAGCAGATAGATTTTGCCCAGTTAATAAATCCTAAATTAAGTGTATTGGATCATCCGCTAAGAATGCGCGATATGCAGAAGGCCGCGCAACGTGTGGCGCAAGCAATCATGCAGGGTGAAGTAATTGGCATTGAAACCGATCATGATTGTGATGGACAAACTAGTCATGCAGTGTTGTTTTATAATTTAATCGAGAGATTTAAACACCCAGCGCATTTGGTTCGATCATATATTGGACATCGTCTAACCGAAGGGTATGGTTTATCAATGAAGGTAGCGCAACGTATTTTGCAAGATGAGACCCGACCAAGTTTAATTATTACTGCCGATAATGGTTCAGCAGATGAAGAACGAATCGCTTTATTAGCGGCGAATAATATTCAAGTAATTGTCACTGATCACCATCAACTGCCAATTGCTGGCGCGCCAGCGAGTGCGTTTGCTTGTTTGAACCCGACGCGCGTGGATTGTGAATTTCCAGATCCTTATATTGCAGGTTGTATGGTAGCATGGTTATTAATGGCAGCCACGCGTTTGGAATTAATCAGCCAAGGATACTTAAGCGCTGATGCAGCAAAATTAACTGATAGTTTAGATTTTGTGGCTGTGGGTACAGTCGCCGATTGCGTTAGCATGGCGCGTAGTATCAATAATCGCGCGATTGTAAATTATGGTTTGAAATTAATTAATCAAGGTTTACGTCCATGTTGGCGGGCAGCACAAAAATTATCTAAAGAACCGTTAACCGCTACTGATTTGGGTTTTAAAATTGGTCCCTTACTTAATAGTGATGGTAGATTAGCTTCGGCCTTTGGTTCAGTAAGTTTTCTATTAGCAGATGATGATACTGAAGCCGAACAATGGATTGCATATTTGCAAGAGCAAAATCAACAGCGTAAATCTATTCAAAATACTATTACGCAACAAGGTATGGTTATTGCTGCTGAACAAACCGCGCTTAATCGCTTTAGTTTGTGTATTTTTTTGGCGCAAGGACATTCTGGTGTGCACGGTATTTCGGCAAGTAGAATCAAGGAAAGTTTCGGTCGCCCGACAGTTTTTTTGGCACCGAAGCAAGGTGAAGAGAATATAGTAACTGGATCGATTCGTGGCATCGAGGGTTTTCATGTCGGGAATGCAATTCAATGGATCATTACACAGACACCAGAATTATTAATTGCTGGAGGCGGCCATGCCGGAGCAGGTGGGGTCACTTTGCATATGGATAAATTGCCTGCATTTAGCGCGCAGTTTGAACTGGCAGTGCAGCAACAAATGCAGCTAGCAGATCTGGGGCCGGTATTGCTTACGGATGGTGAGTTGCCAGCTGATTGGTTAAATATAAATACCTTGGATTTACTTGCACAACTAGAGCCTTTTGGCCGTGAGTTCGATGCGCCAGTTTTTGAAGCCACCGCCACCTTGGAAGGTTTGCGCCCGATTGGCGATGGCACACATGCCAGATTAAGTCTGGTCATTGCTGGCAAACGCCTCAATGGAGTCTGGTTTGGGTTTCGCAACAGTGCGCAAGATCCGATCGAGTATCAAACTGGTCAGAATGTACATTGTATGTTTACTCTGCAAAGCAATAATTTTTCCGGCGAGAGACGTTGCGAGGTGCAGATAGTGTATTTGCAACCATTTTAGGTGGCGTAGAACTACTCTATAAATACATACAGTATGCAAAGAACTAAAATTTCTCTGTATTGTCTCAATTGTAGGGGGTGCACATTATGCCTACAAGAGAAGAAAAAATAAATAAGTTGGTACGTAGAGCTATGAACGCTTTAAATAACTATGTTGATTTGGATGCTACGAGCAAAGTTGGCCAGGATAATAGAAAAAAATGTGAAGAATTCATTCGTGGCGGATTTAGTAAAGTTTCAGATGCTGACTTGGAAAATCCATTTTTGGTTAATGCGATGGTGCGAGAATTTATTCAGGCAAATCCAGATGCTCAAATTGTTGCAGTAATATTGCCAAAAGTGGAAAATAATTTAGTTACTGTTGCGCAGGAAGTTTTGAATGTATTTAGTCAACATATGGCTGAGAGTATAATTGAATTGTTTAAATATGATCAAAAAGCAGGTAAATTTGTTGGGTTGCAATTAAATGAAAATGATCTTAAAAAATTTGCTAATCAGTGCTTTAATAAATTATATAATGAATTGTATTCTACCTATGATTCAAGTGCCAATATTGTTGGTGATATTCAAGAAAAAATTGATTTCTATATTTCTCGCATTTATCAAGAATTAGAGAATAAAAATAATACAACATTTAATCTGAAATTGCCCGATGTTGACAGTATTGTGCGTCTTTTAGTTCCACGCCAACGTTTTAAAGGTAAACCTTTTAAACCAGAACTTCCAAAAATCGATGAAGGCAATCAAGATGAAGATATCGAAGCTTATACTGGTCGATATCAGCGCAGTTCTCCGCCGCCAATTACATTTGTGAGAGGGGGTCATGATTTTGGATCGTTTAGCGCTAGTGAAATCAAGCCAGTCAACCGAAGTTTTCGGAATGAAGCTTCAGAGGCAGCAGCTGCAGCAGCGGCAGAAAGGATTAAAAAATTTTTAGAACAAAGGAATAATCAAGTTGGTTTGCAGAAAAATGCTCCTCATCCAATTAGAGAACTACGTGATATAGTAAGATCTTTGGTTAAAGATGACGACTCGCACCAGAAGAGGCCTAAAAATTAGAATATTACATGACTTTAGCACACAGTTAGATTGTGCCTAGCCTAAATCCCCCAAAGCAAAAGACTATGCGAATCCAAAAATTCGCGTATAATTGGCTGATGTTAGAAATAAACCCCCTTATATACAAGCTAGAAGACTTAATACAGCGTACGATGCAGCTACGGGGGTATCTTTGACTATGATTTTAAGGCTGAGCGCATAGTTGAAGTAGCGCGCGAACTAGAAGACCCTGCTGTTTGGACTGATCCGCCACGGGCGCAAAGCCTAGGCAAAGAGCTGGCCGACCTCGAGTCAATCGTAAAAAAAATAAATGATCTCGATGCGCGTTTTGTCGAAGCGCGGGATTGGATCGAATTAATCATTGAGCAACAGGATGAGGCCGCCTTTAAAGAGCTGGCTGTTGAATTAGAATCGCTCAACAAAATCGTCGCGGAATTAGAATTTAACCGTATGTTTGCCGGCCAGATGGATAGCCACAATGCTTTTTTGGATATTCAATCAGGCTCGGGCGGTACTGAAGCGCAAGATTGGGCCGAGATGCTACTACGTATGTATCTGCGTTGGGCCGAACAACACGACTTTGCGGTCGATTTAATTGAAGTATCTGCTGGGGATGTTGCCGGAATTAAAAGTGCTACGCTTAAAATAAATGGTCCTTATGCTTATGGCTGGCTGCGTACTGAAACCGGAGTGCATCGCTTGGTGCGTAAATCACCGTTTGATTCTGGCAATCGACGACATACTTCGTTTGCTGCAGTGTTTGTGTATCCGGAAGTAGATGATGAGATTGATATAGAAATCAATCCGGCTGATTTACGGATTGATACATATCGATCTGGCGGCGCAGGAGGGCAGCACGTTAACAAAACTGATTCGGCGATCCGCATTACGCATCTGCCAACAAATATAGTGGTGCAATGTCAAAATGATCGTTCGCAACATAAAAATAGAGCTCAAGCCATGAGCCAACTAAAAGCTAAATTATATGAATTTGAAATGCAAAAACGCAACGCCGACAAGCAAATTATGGAAGACAGTAAATCTGAAATTGGTTGGGGTTCGCAGATTCGTTCATATGTTTTAGATCAATCACGGATTAAGGATTTACGCACTAAAGTTGAAAATACTAATACGCAGGCTGTATTAGACGGGGATTTGGATGCTTTTATCGAAGCAAGTTTAAAAAGTGGGTTATAACATGACAATAGAACAAAACGATGCGCCAACAACAACTGAAGATTTAAATGAACAGCTATTGCAACGCAAACAAAAATTACAACAAATGCGTACTAAAGGTAATGCATTCCCGAATGATTTTCGGCAAAAGAATTTAGCAGCAGCTATCCACGGCGAGTATGAACATAAAGATAATGAAAGTTTAGAACAAGAGCATATCGTGGTGCAAGTCGCCGGTCGCATTATGATGCGGCGTTTGATGGGCAAAGCAAGTTTTGTGCACGTGCAAGATCGTACTGGTAAAATCCAGCTGTATGTGCGCGGCGAAGATTTGCCGACTGGATTATATGATGAATTCAAAGATTGGGATATCGGTGACATTGTAGGCGCTACAGGTACGGTATTTAAAACCAAAACTGGCGAGCTCTCGGTTAAAGTGAGTGATATACGCTTATTGACCAAAGCATTGCGTCCTTTGCCGGACAAATGGCATGGTTTATGCGATCAAGAAGTTTGTTATCGCCAACGGTACCTGGATTTAATCGTAAATGAAAAGTCGCGCAATGTATTTCAAACCCGAGTTAAAATATTGCAAATGATGCGCGAATTTTTTAATCAACGTGGCTTCCTGGAAGTAGAAACTCCGATGATGCATGTGATCCCAGGTGGGGCAGCAGCGCGGCCATTTGTAACTCATCACAATGCGCTCGATATGCAATTATATTTGCGCATTGCACCGGAATTATATCTAAAGCGCCTCGTAGTCGGTGGTTTTGAACGCGTATTCGAAATTAACCGCAATTTCCGTAATGAAGGATTGTCAACCAGACATAATCCAGAATTTACCATGATTGAGTTTTACCAAGCGTATGCTGATTACAACGACATGATGGATTTAACTGAAGAATTACTCAAACTATTAACCAAAAACATTTTGGGTGATTATATGGTCCCATATCAAGGTCAAGTGTTTGATTTCGGCAAACCATTTGATCGTTTAACCATTCCACAATCTTTAATTAAGTACAATCCGGATTTAACCGAGGCTGTGGTCACAGATCAGAGCAAACTAGTAGAATATATGCAACGCAAAGGTTGCACAGTAGAAAAGCACTGGGGTATTGGGCGTTGTCAGTTTGAACTCTTTGAACACACTGTTGAAGATAAATTGCTCGACCCAACATTTATTATTGAATATCCGACTGAAGTCTCACCATTGGCACGCAAAAATGATCAAAATCCAGAGATTACTGATCGTTTTGAATTGTTTATTGGCGGACGTGAAATTGCTAACGGTTTTTCAGAATTGAACGATGCTGAAGATCAAGCCGATCGTTTCCGGCAACAAGCGATTAGCAAAGAAGCAGGTGATTTGGAAGCAATGCATTACGATGCGGATTATATTCGTGCTCTAGAACACGGCTTGCCGCCTACTGCTGGCGAGGGGATTGGGATAGATCGTTTGGTAATGCTATTGACCGATTCAGCTTCCATTCGGGATGTATTGTTATTCCCGCATATGCGGCCGGAGTAGGTTACAGGCTAAAATTAATAGGATTTTAATATGCAATTAGATCTAACTGCTTTGGAAAAATCAGTGCACTCTTTAGCGCAGGCATTAAACGATTATCAACTTCGTGCTGATATTTATATTCGTGATGCTTGTATACAGCGCTTTGAATATACTTATGAGACGACTTGGAAAATGTTAAAGCGACACTTAGAAATCAGTTCAGCTAACCCAGCAGATATTGATGAAATGAGTTTTCAAAACTTAATTCGTTTAGGTTGCGAAAAATCATTATTGTTGAGTGACTGGTCAAAATGGAAAATTTATCGACAAGCTCGTGGAACCACTAGTCATGCATATGACGAAATTAAAGCACAAGAAGTATTTAAGCAAATACCAGGGTTTTTAGCTGAAGCTCAATACCTGTTAAAGAAACTTCAGGAACAGAATTAAGTGGATAAAAAAATTGACATATCTGCTGCTGATTTGAAAATGGTTTGCGAAATCCTTTCTAGAATAATACCAGATAAGACCAAAGTATGGGTCTTCGGATCTAGAGTAAAAGGTACCGCAAAGAAATTCTCAGATTTAGATTTGGCCTTAGAAAGCGCAGATGGTAGCAAGATTGATCAAACTATAATTTATGAATTACGTAGCGATTTTGAAGATTCAGATTTACCATGGATGGTAGATGTGCTAGATTTAAATAGTATTGATGTTGGTTTCCGTAAGGTTGTTGATCAAGATAAAGTTTTGCTGGAATTATAATATTGATACTTGACTGCCTGTCACGAAGATTTCTTGACTAGCATATGAATCAGTAATAACTGCCAAACCAATACTTACGCCTGCAGTATTATCTGTAGTTCTAACCACAGTACCGGCAGCATCGTTCGCTGTTGTAGTTAAAATTTCACCAGGTTGTATATTGGTAGCGGAGCACTCGAACAAATATAACGAACGCTTCAAATTGCCGCGGTGTTGCATGCGAGCGACAATTTCTTGGCCACGATAGCAACCTTTAGTAAAACTAACTGCACCAATGCTCGGTAAGTTTAAATCATGCGCAAAAAACATTCCGGCAGTTGCTGAGTAGACTTCAGGTATTTTATCAGATATTTCTTGTTCGTTATCAATTTCAAGATTTTGCTCTACTATTGAAAGTTGCACTTTGGAAAAAGCGGCATATTTACTTAATTCGCGCAAAGTCTGCTCGATCAGCTCTGTTGGCATCAACATAGTATAATCAGCCTCTTTGCGTGCCAATCTAAAAAAACATTCCACTTTACCCTTTATATTGCAATAAGCGCCGAAAGTTGTGTGTCCATCTTGTAGGGCTAGAACATCACAGCTAAATTGGCCGTGCAAAAATTTCCCGGCATCTGGCCCATTAACTAGTATTTTTGAGTATGGTGTTATCATGTTTCAAGTCATATTCTGTTGGCGTTGAGCTTTATGCTACTACCGACAGTGGGATATGACAAGGATGGGGTTGTTATTTCTACAAATTTGCACTAGACTAGTCAGTAGACCAGTCTATAGGGGGCGAATATGCAGCATATTAAAACAGTCGGTTCATATGAGGCTAAAACACATCTTCCTGCATTATTAGATTCGGTAGAGCAGGGTGAAAAAGTAGTAATAACCAGAAGGGGTATGCCAGTGGCTATTCTAATTCCTTATCAAGAAGAAAAGCCTACTCCTGATGATGCTATTCAGGCACTTCTAAAGTTTAGGCAAGGTAAAAAATTAAATGGCTTATCCATATCAGAAATGAAGAAGGATGGAAGAAAGTTTTGAGTATATTTATTCTTGACTGCTCGGTTACTATGGCTTGGTGCTTTGAAGATGAAGAAGCTGAACATTCAAAAAAGATTTTGCATCTATTTAAAAAAATGTCAGCACTGGTACCAGGCATTTGGCCTTTGGAAGTTACAAATGTATTATGTGTGGCGGAGAGAAAGAAACGCATTGATTCAGATCAGTCTGATGAATTTTTACGTTTGCTAAATAGTTTGCCTATAGAAGTTGATAGTGGTCTCAATAGAATGTTCAATAATCCTCTGTTGCAATTAGCTCGAGATCATGGGTTATCAGCATATGATGCTGCGTACTTAGAAATAGCGCAACGATATGATGCACCTTTAGCTAGTTTTGATAAGGATTTAACTGTGGTTGCAAAAAAACTCAGTATCAAGCTACTATAAGTAATAGGTTTTATAAGGATGTAATATGGCTATTGCAAACGATTTAGAAAACAAGCTAGCAAAAGTCCGTTGGCGCTGTAGGAGAGGCATGCTAGAACTGGATGTAATGTTACAAAGTTTTTGTGATGCTGCATATTCTGGATTATCGCCACTTAAGCAACAATTATTTGAAGATTTGCTAGAGGCTGAAGACCAAGATTTGCAACTTTGGTTGGTTGGTAGTGAGGCATGTTCTAATCCAAAATGGCAAGACTTAATCTTGGTGATTCGTCACATGCATTCGATGCAGAAGCAGCAACAACCAGCTTAAAGCAGATATATTTTGCCTACTCATTTGGCTTTGTAATCGTATCAGGTCTATTTTATACCAGTGCAGCGATAGCGCTTATTTTCAGTAGCTGGAATATCTATCTAATTACATTTGGCCTGATAATTGTAGGAATTGATTATCTTAGGAATTGCCGCTTGTATGGTTCGCGCACTTCAACCCACTCGGTTAGCTGGTTATTTAAAGATTGCAATAAATGGCAGTATGGCTTATTTAATGGTCGGAGCTATAAAGCTCGGCTTATCCGGCAGCGCTCATTCTCGTGCAATATACTGTTAATATTATATTTACAGCATCGACACGGTGGGCGATATCTTATTATTCCACGCGATTCACTCTCTATACATAATTTTCGTTATTTGGCCTACCAGCTAAACAGCATAGGTCGACATAGTATTCATACTTAAGTTTTAAGTTTGATTACAGCTAGCCGATATATTTTGTAGCTAAGACTACAAGCCTGGGCGACTATGCAACAAGAAGATGAAGTGGATCTACACCTAATTACCGAAGTGCAGAAAGGTAATAAGCATGCATTTGATACTTTAGTATTGAAGTATCAATATCGCGTATTTAAATTAGTCGCGCGCTATATTTCTGATCCATCTGAAGTATTAGATGTGACTCAGGAAGCATTCATTAAAGCATATAAGGCCTTAGATCATTTCCGTGGTGATAGTTCGTTTTATACTTGGCTATATAGAATTGCAGTAAACACCGCCAAGAACCATTTAATTTCTCGTTACCGTCGCATTCCAGAATCAGATTATGAAATCTCTGAAATTGAGCAATTTCTATCTAAGGCAAATGTGCGCGAATATTCTACACCTGAGCGCACGCTTATATATGATGAAATGGAGCATATGCTTTCTGATATTATTGATGAACTGCCGAGTGATTTACGTACTGCAATTTTATTACGCGAACGCGAAGGATTAAGTTATGATGAAATCGCAGCAGTGATGGGGTGTCCAGTTGGTACCGTTCGATCGCGCATTTTCCGTGCGCGCGAATCAATAGAAAAAAGAATCGAACCATATATGTCGAAAGACAATGGCACCGAAGGTTAGAATAATCAATAATTAATCAGTAAATTTACACTTAGTTTCACAGATATGTTTAAAACATATAATTGCCAAAAAGTAACATATTAAAATCGGTGCTAGTCCGATTGTATAATTAACATAGCTATAATCTAATAAAGCACTCGAGATAACTTGTAAAAATGCGCCCATGATCATGATAATACTATTCGTAAACGCAATCGTAGTAGCACGAATATTCTGGGTTGCAGTCTCACTGGCCAAGGAAAAACACAACAGCATGGAGCTGCTGCAGAATCCAAACAAAAAGTGCAAAGTGGTTAGTATAGCTAGCGGTATGTTTTTCCAGAATAAAATCAAGGCAATACATAACAACGCACCTAAGGCCCCAACTAACATTGGTAATTTGCGTTGCCGTAGTTTGTCTGAAATAAAACCAATCACCGGTCCACCCAGAGCGATTCCTACAAAAATAAGCATCACAATTTTTGCGGCTTCTGTTCGATTTAATTGATAGGTATCGATAATATAAGGTACACCCCACAATTCGGCATAAGTAGTAATTGGAGCTACAATAAATCCGCCAAAAGCAGCAATAAGCCAAATTTGCTTTGATTTAATAACAGCTAATAGGCATAGTATGAATTCTCGCATATTATGTTTTAGATCATGCTTGACAATTTTTGTATTCGAATCAGCAATGATACACCACAGTAATACACTAACGGCGATACCAATTATTCCCGAACCATACATAACATAACGCCAGCCAAAGACATCTACGCTATGTGCAATCGGTGCTCCGCCAATAATTGCACCAAAGACGCCGAACAAATTGGTGAGGCCAATAATAAATGCAAACCTCGTCGCTGGAAACCAAATCGAAGCAAGCTTTAAACAGCCCACGAAAGCGAAAGCAGAACCAAAGCCAATAAATAAACGACAGAAATTTGCGATCCAAATATTACTTGTGTAAGCAAAGATAAAACTGCTGCAAGCAATTAGCAGGCACGCCGATGTCAATAACTCACGTGTACCAAAACGATCAATTAATAATCCAACCGGGATTTGTGCACTTGCGTAGGCGAAGAAATAACAGGCGGATAGGCTACCTAGGGCCGAAATGCTGGCATTAAACGATTCGGCCAACTCTGGGACCATTACCCCAATAGCTACACGATGAATAAATTCGTAAAGATAAAATAAACTAGCGGTGAGCCAGATAAGCCACGATCTAAAACTTGCTGTTTGCAATCTGTTTACCTAGTTTGGGTTTGTTGTGCAACTAGGGTCCCAGTGTACTGAATAAGCTGTTGCAAGGCAACTAGTAATATGATGCTAATGAACACATAGGTGAGGCTGGATTCTTGAATACTCTTTTCTATAGCTAATTGGCCAAGACCACCGGCACCCAGTGCCCCTGCAACAGCAGAGAAGCCAACCAAATAAGAGCAAGTAGTCGCGCAGGCTTGAATGATTGGAGCTAAGCCTT
>CAYPGU010000004.1:0-21017 GCA_964409995.1 uncultured Legionellaceae bacterium
CCCTCTTGTTGTACATCTAAACGAGGCTTGTATTTCTTTTGTCTTGCATGATGAACAGCACTTAAATGGCAACGTTCCATCCGGAAGACTAACGATATACCAGCCTCATTTTGTACATCTAAAAGAGTTTTACCATCAAATGGTATGGGGGGATGAAGCGAATTTCTAAGATGTGACCATTTAATTTTTGGACCATAAACCGCTAAATATCCAGTTTGATCTAAGATTTGGAAGATACGTTTGTATTTGTCAGAGCTGCGCGTTTTGTCGCGTAGTATACCACCTGGATAGAAAAGTTTTTTTGGCTGTTGCGCATGATAATTAGTTTTATATATCGTTGGATACCAAGCAAAACCAAAAAATGGTTTGTTGTGTATTTTGAATGCTTTTATTAGTTCATCAATTTCGGGGAATGTTGGTAATAAGCCACTAAACTTTAATAAATTGGAATACACTTGCGGTTGTGTATTTTTCTGCCCGAACATATAAGAACTTTTGTCTTCATCTAAGACTAGGTAGTTTGGTGTTCCCTTAATAGGTGATATATGACGCTCAATCGTCAATGCAAGATCTGGCTGCATTATTGTGACTGCCGTCTGTGGTAAGTTTGGGATATACCAACGATACAACCAGTTATTTGGTTTGGCCGATACAACTTTTAAATCAAGACCTAATCTTTGCCCTGCAATCTTAAATCTATGTGTTTGTTCTTGCTCGCCTATGCCATCGCCCCAAATCAAAAGAATTTTAGATTGGCTGGTCGAGGTAAATTGCTTAGTGAAGTGCTTAATAACAAGTTGTTTAACCAAAATGTTAGCAATTACTAATATAATGATACTTAGAGTAATAACTGCAATAGTTTTTTTGACTGATATGTGATAATTCATTTGATTGACAATTACTATACTTTATATAAGCTTAATCAATTACAGCGTAAATATAAAGGTCACTGGTATGAAGCGAGCATTCTCTTTAATTGAACTAATGGTAGTTATTGCTATAGTGGCGGTACTCGCAGCTGCTGCGGTGCCTGCGTACAACGGCTATATCGATCGTGCCAAGATGAATAAGGTTCTTAAAAATATTCAACAAAGTACTGAGATTTGGAACCAAGTTAGCAACACTGGTGATTGGTTTGCCTGGGATGCGGGCGATCGTACTAGACCCATTCCAGCTGATATGCCATGGATATCGGACATATACCTTAATTGGGACATCATTTCATACAGTTTTCAACCAGGTTATTTTAATCGCGAAGCAATTACCTATGTATCCTATGTACCTGTGCTTGATGGAGTCGAAATCGACACTATACCACCAGCAGATGCATCGCAAATTAATGATGCTGACATAATATCTTGGCAATGCGTGGTCTCTGGTATAGATGGAGCCTATGGTGGTTATACAGTGCTAGAATTCCAACAAGAATATTTTCCACAGTGTTCTTGTCCAAGCTGTTAGTAATATTTAGGAAGTATAAATATGAGCAAAATAAAGAACAGGTTTTATTTTGCTCTATTGCTTATAGTGGTCAGTTTTGTCGGAGTTTATAGCTGGCTAAAAGTACCGCGTCCCTTTAAACCTTTAGATAAAACCCCGACCATACTATTTGTCTTCAATGGCGAATATGATTCTGAAGCGGAAAACTCCTTAGCTTCAATTAAAAAGAATACTCCAGAGCTTGTGCCTGCGGTTACTATATGTGTTAGCGATGAAAGGTCACGTGCTTTTGCTAACAAGCATAATCTTCGTTCCTTCGAACTAAGCACAATTAATGAAACTGGTACTTATCTTAGCACTCCCATGAATGTGATGGGGAGGCGTAAAATCGAATGCATTATGCATTTGCTGGCACAAAATGAAGATGTGCTTTACATGGATACAGATATTGTATTCCTATCTAATCCGTTAAACGAAATCAATACTAACTATGATATAAATATTCAAGATGATGCATGTAGCCGCCAATACAAGTATTCGTATTTATGTACAGGTTTTATGTATATCAAGCCAAATGAGCGTACCTTGAGGCTTTTGCAACAAATCATCGACGAAGTAACCAGGCAAGATTATGCAATAAATGATCAAAATGCTTTAGATATTTTAGCTGCAAAACAAAATTTATTTAAATTTTATAACACTACAGGTTTGAGTATAAATGTTTTAGACGGGTGCAAGTTTCCCAATGGTTGTCGTTATTTTGATCATACTGATCGATATTGTAAAAAAGCAGATTCTTTAATAGTACATAATAATCATATCATTGGTATAGAAGGCAAACGTAAGCGTTTTCTAAAGAATGGTTTGATTTTTTCTGAGTACACCCAGGAGGAATACGCAGCTGCTATTGGGGAAAGAAAGCCAGGTTTTTAGAACGTAGGTTTATTCCGGCGGCGTAGTGTAGGGTGTGGTTTAGGTTGCTCTTGTTTGCCGGCATAAGATGTAGTATTTCTGTTGCCATAAAGTTCTTGATCTCTGGCCTGCATTTGCTCTATTTCGGCTCTAACTTTAAGCTCTGCAGTTTTGTTTTCACTTACCACTGCTGCTTCTAAACGCGCATACATATCATTGCGATACAATCTAATCAATTCATCAGATGGATTATCTGACTGATAAAAAAATTGTTTGATGCAATCTAAAGCAAGCTTATAAAAGACGGAAGCTATTTCAGGCGGAAATTGTTCATTTGTGGATAATTGAAATGCCTTTAAGAAAGACCTAGCGGTTTGTTCTGCACCAAATTCTTCAAGCATGGTCTTGCAAACAGTTTCAGTTAATCTATTCCTGTCTTGAAATACACTATTTTTACCAACTTGCATACAGAGCATACAAGTATAAACTTGCATTTCGAGGAATTTTTCACAAATACCTAAATCATTTGGGCGCTGAGCTGCCTTGTTATTGGTGATAAATTGGTATAAATGTCCAGCTCCCAGCCCGTAAAAATGCATCACTTTAGCGGCTAGCAAAATTGATTTATTCCGACTATCCGGTAATTGTTGAATAACATTGAACCAAGCTAAGCTGGCCAATCTGCAGCTTTCAGCGAGTTGTGTGCGTGAGTCAGATGCGGAAGGGGGTGAACTAGCCAGATTATCAAACAAACGTAGTGCTGCTAATTTTTGTTGCTGTAAAGCTAAAGTCCCCTCAAGCATATCAATAGCTTCTTTTCTCTCTGCGCTGGTATATTCTAATTCAGAACCGCTCACGTTTTCACCTATTAAACCTAGGCTTGCACCTACACTCTTCATGCAGGTGCTCCTGTTATATTTCGCATAGTTTAGCAGATAACTAATCATAATGTCTAGGTTAGGAAATTTGGTTTTGTAAAGCCAATCCTAGCTCCAGATTCTAAATCACCGCCTTGCTCTCTGTATTTCTGGATACGTTTGCGATTTTCTAACATATCTTTCGAACTACAGTATTGATCGGCAACCATTAAAATCTCTTCAGATATTTCATGCAGTCTTCTTGGCTCTACATACAGTTTGGTTATTACTACGTCAAGCGATGTTATAAAATTACTTGTATAGCAATTACAAGTTTCTACAAGCTTACCTGCGATGCTAACAAGAGGTATGCTAGATGTTACCTGGGCAGCAGTTTGCAAAGCTCCTGCTTGCGCGTCGTCAATTAAGCCGAATTTTTGCGCCAAGAAGTAACCAATAGAAACAGTTTGTGTTGCAGCTGATGCAAGACCTGTAATTCCTGCTGTACCGCCAACGCGCATGGTTCTTATTCTAAAATCATACAGATCAATCTTAGTATCTGGAGTTTCAAATACCACAGTAACCATACCATTTTGCTGCAAAAACTTAGTAATTGAATCTGGGGTAAATGGCTTTGGTAATTCTACTTGAACTTTTTCCTTGCCAACTATTGCGTAGCATTCAGTGATCATTTCCATTGGTAAGCCTTGTATTAGCAATAAGGATGAGGCTTGCAGCTTGGTAAATTTGCTAAAGTATTGCAGTAGCTGTGCACCACTAGTTAAAGCCCAGGTTAGCAAATTGCCAATAAATTGGGTTTGCGTAATAGGAGAGATATCAGATTCGGAAACAGCATCGGTAGCTACTGCCATCATGCTTGCACTAAAATTAACAGCCACAGTTGCATTGGTTAAATTAGCTTCTGGCAGATAACTCATGATATTGCAATCGCTTTTGAGAGCATCGCCAAATCCAACCAAGCCATATTCTTGATCTGGACGAGTTGCTAGGGTGCTAACCGCTACTACCATGGTCCCTTCTTCGTCTGGATTTTTTTCTACTACGGGGCCTGTAACTGATTTTTTTCGACCTAGGAATGACAGCATTACTACACCTATTATTGATTATTAAAATTGAGGTGTGAGTATTCTATATTGGTCAACTAAAGTCAATAAATAAAGTCATTTAGCAGAGTGCTTTTGAGTGTAAATGCAAGCTAAATAAGCGGCTTCCCTGGGAGAAAAATTTATTTTGCTAATTAAAAAAATTCGCCACTTGTTAGAGTGGCGAATGTATTGAAAATTTAGCTCTTAGCCGCTAAAAAGGCAAATGGTTTGGTTGGTTGCAGAGATTTAACCACATTCCCAGCATAGCTTGGCCCGCCACTGACTAATAAACGCATGGTTTCTTTTTGCTTGGCAAAATCGATATCCTTTAGATCTAACCAAAATACATTTGCAGCGGTTGAGCTATCAAAATAATACAACATGTTTTTTTGATCTGAAACGGTTCGCCATAAAGTCGCAGCGATATTTGGTTTATTGGGCATTGAACCGCCAAATGGCACTGATGCATCGCGAATCACTGCAAAAGTATATGCTGTATATTTAAGTTGTTCAGTGCTTTGTGGGGCAATTCCAATATAATATGATGCACGCACAAAACGATCTGCTGCCCGACTTGTGCCTGGTAGCATAGACTCTGGACCCACATCTTGCCAATATTTATTCACTGCCAACTGTTGATCAAAAGTTGGTGAGTTGGTCATGACTTGGTATTTTGGATCATGATGAATTAATAATTTACCATCAATGTATTCAAATATCGCAGAATCACCGCTGGTGTCTGATACTGCCAAATGTCCTACGCCAGGGTATCCATCTGGAGTCATTACTTGTTGCACAACAAATGGCTCTTTGCTTAGAGCATCTACCACTTCATTAACAGTTTGGAAATTATCTAAAACATATTGCGCCCAAGCAGCGATCGAAATTGTTTTACGTTTGTCACCAGCAGTTAATTTTGGATAGACTGATTCGGCGAGATATAATACGTTTGCTACTAAGCCTTTTTCATTAATTCCATCGACTGATGCAACTTCAAAGAAAGTTGTAATTACGCTACCGTATTTAGATTGCCATTTGATAGAGTTCGGTCCTGCAGCACCATCGCGATCCATCGCGCGTGGAAAAACCCAAATATTTGATCCTACATCAGTAGTCCAATCCATACTGCGCGCAGTTAATACAGTTTTTTGCGGTCCAAGATAAACAGCCCGTGTACAAGCGTAAGCTTGATTGATGCCTGCTGCACACAGAATTGCTGCCGAAACTAATTGCAATAAATTTTTTTGATATTTCATATGCGCACCTATGCCAAGGTTGGTAAAATTACTATTAATTGTAGCATTTATATCCAGACTATCAACTTGCGAGCATTTTTCGCAAATACGGCCAAATATTATTTAAAATTTTATGATGTGCGGCTGCAGTAGGGTGTAGCTTATCTTCCTGAAAGAATTTAAGATCAGTAGCAAAACCCTCCAGCATGAATGGAACCAATGGTAATTTAAATTTTTTGCTCAACTCAGGATATACATTAGCAAATTGACTTGTATATGATTTGCCATAATTGCTAGGTAATTGGAAACCAATCAATAATACGCGCGCCTTACTTTTATTGGCTAGGTCAATGATTGCGGACAAATTGCGCTGAATTATGTAAATTGGACTGCCGCGCAGACCGTCATTAGAACCTAAGGCCACCACCACAATTACTGGCTGATAGGTCTTTAATAAATTTGGTAAAACAGCTAGGCCATCAGCAGTAGTTGCTCCCGATGTGCTGCCATTGACTACCGTGTAATTTAAGTCTTTGTCTTTAAGTTTTTTTTCTAATAAACTCACCCAAGATTCATTGGCATTTAATCCATAGCCAGCAGATAGACTATCACCTAAAATTAAAATGGTTCCACTGGCATAACACGGTAAGCCATAGTACAGTAAAGATACCAACAAGATGGATCGGCAGAACATGGAAAGTTTCACAACAGTTAATCCTATTATTAAAGCGAGCAATTTAAGTAAAGAGGTTTCTATCAATGGTAGCAAACTCTTGATTCTGCGCCAAATCAGCTTAGAGATACAACGCGGCGAAAGTGTTGCGATCATGGGTCCATCAGGGGCAGGCAAAACTACCTTGCTAGGATTACTAGCTGGACTTGATACTCCAACTAGCGGTTCAGTAAATTTGGGTGGCGTGGACATTTTTAAATTGGACGAAGATCGGCGTACGAAAATACGTGCTTTGAATATTGGTTTCATTTTTCAAAATTTTTATTTACTAGATAATTTAACCGCACTAGAAAATGTTATGTTACCTTTAGAACTACATTATCAAAAAGATTCTGCCCAAAAGG
This sequence comes from uncultured Legionellaceae bacterium, assembly GCA_964409995.1. Classification (GTDB taxonomy): domain Bacteria; phylum Pseudomonadota; class Gammaproteobacteria; order UBA6186; family Azoamicaceae; genus JAGVLG01. The sequence goes on from CAYPGU010000004.1 coordinate 6,628, forward strand.
CTTTAGAACTATTAGATGCCGTAGGTTTAGCCGATAGAGCTAAGCATCAGCCTAAGCAGTTGTCCGGTGGTGAGCAACAACGAGTTGCTATTGCCCGAGCTTTTGTTACCAAACCTGCAGTATTGTTTGCCGATGAGCCTACTGGCAATTTGGATCAAGCAACTGGCGATATAATAGTTGAGCAATTATTCAGGATGAATAAAAATTTTGCGACAACGTTAGTAATTATTACGCATGAACCTACACTCGCACAAAGATGCGATCGTATTATCCATTTAAATAAAGGTGGCATAAATTAAAGGTTCCATGCTTTTGATCCGAGATTATCGCAGTAGAGAGATGCGCGTTTTAATCGCAGCTGTTCTATGCTCTGTGATTTGCTTAACTGCAATTGCATTTGCGATTGATAGTATTAGAAACTTGCTGTCAGATACATCTGCTTCTTTGCTGGGTGGGGACCGAGTGATTAGTGCTCCCGGACCTATAGCACAGGAAATCATAACATTAGCTAAAAACAATAGCTCGGCATATACAGAAACGCTTACCTTCTATAGCATGATTTCAGATAGCAATAATGTAATTCTATCTACAATTAAAGCAGTGGCAGAATCTTACCCGTTGCATGGTAAATTATACATTTCTTCGGCGATTAGCGATATTCCATATCCTAGTGCTATCATCCCTGAGCCGGGGACAATTTGGCTTGAGCCACGTGTTTTTGTAGAGCTTGATCTAAAGGTCGGTGACTACGTCGAAGTCGGTAATGCCAGATTAAAAATTGCTGCTGTGCTGCGCGATGAACCGGATCGAGTTGCAGATGGTTTTGCCTTTGTTCCACGCGCAATTATAAATATGCAAGATGTTGGTCAAACTGAAGCAGTACAGGCCGGTAGTAGAGTAACCTATAAATTATTAGTCAACGGCACTAAAGCTCAATTAGATACTCTAGATATACAAATACCGAAATTATTACCAGTTGGTTATAAACTGAGCTCTGCTAATGCAGAAATGGAATCGTTTCGAAATTTAGATTTGGCAGAAAACTATTTGAGCTTGGCAATCTTAATAAACATTATAATTGCAGCAGTGGCAATTAGTATTGCCGCCAATCGCTATAGTACAGTGCATGCTATAGATGCTGCAGTTATGCGCTGTCTGGGTGCCAGTGCTAAACGGTTAGCACAAATATTTACTTTGGGCCTGCTGCTTGGTTCGTTGGTGTTAGGAGTGATTGGTAGTGCAATCGGTTTTATTATTGAACAAACGATCGCGTATTTGCTACTCAAATATATGAACTTACAATTACCATTGCCTGGATACTTACCACTATTGTATGGTGTGCTAGGCGCAATGCTATTAGTGCTAATTGCGGCATTGCCTGCTTTCATAAAATTATCCAAAGAATCACCGATGCAAGTATTGCGCCGTGGTAAATCGAATGGCAATTCAAATGGTTGGCAACTGAAATTTAATTTTAGTCGTAGGTTACCAGCCTTGTTGCGCTTGAGCTTAAACAATATATTTTATAATGCCAAAAACAATCTTTTTCAGTTGGTTGCCTTTTCTTTTATAATCTGTGTTGCACTAATTCTATTTAATGTGCGTAGCGATTTGCTAAATAATTGGTTTGCTCAATTACCACATGAAACTCCTAACTATTTTGCGCTTAATATCAGCATGGCAGATAAGCCAAAGATGCAGCAATTTTTATCTAATAATCAGATAAGTAGCACTGATTTTTATCCCATAGTCCGTGGCACACTAATAAGAATCAATCAAGAAGTAGTAAACACCGAAGAAAGTCAGAAAAAAAATCAACGTGAAGGCATACATCGACCACTTAATTTAACTTGGAGTTCAAGCCTACCATTTAAAAATCAAATTTTGCAAGGCAATTGGTTTGACGCTAATGAATTAGAAAAAAACACTCTATCAATTGAAAATGAACTTGCTGCAAGACTTAATATTAAACTTGGTGATGAACTAACCTTTCTAATAAATACGCAGGAGGTTAATGCTAAAGTGACTAGCATTCGGTCGGTGGAATGGAATTCATTAACGCCAAACTTCTATGTGATATATCCCCCCGGGATGCTAGAAGATTTTCCACATACCTACCTAGTAAGTTTTTACTTGCCAGACGGGCAATCTGCATTGTTGCGAAACATGGTTAAAGAGTTTCCAAGCATTAACATACTAAGTATTTCTCAAATGATTGAGCAGGCAAATGTTGTGATCTCAATGTTGTCATTAGTCGTAGGATTTATTTGGTTGTTCACTTTGATTATAAGTCTGATCTTAATGCTAGCAATCGTGCTATCAGGAATTAATCTACGTAATTATCAAAATAATTTGATGCGCATCTTGGGAGCATCGAAAGCACAAATACAAAATATGCTGAGCATTGAATATGTAATTTTAGGTGCAATAGCTGGATTTATTGGATCTAGCATCGCAATTGCACTGGGTGCACATATAAGCCAGCGCTATTTTAACAGTGCGCACATAATAAATTGGTGGACCATGCCAGCTGGTTGTTTGGCCGGTAGTATTATTATGTGGCTTGCCGGTTTTATCGCTACATTTAAATCTTTGAGCACTGCACCGATTCAATTTACCCGCAATAACTAGAAATTAACTAAGCTTAAATATAGCGATAACCTATCATAGCTGTATAGATGTGGAGTTAATATGGCAAGACCGATTTGGCATGGCAATATTTCATTTGGGCTGGTTAATATCCCAGTAAATTTATTTAGCGCAGCAAAGCCTAGTGAACAAATAAGCTTTCATTTGTTGGATAAAAAAACACATAGTCGTATTCATAATATGCGCGTAAATGATCGTGGCAAAGAAGTGCCATGGGAAGACATCGAGCGTGCATATGAGTTTGAGAAGGGTAAATATGTAATAGTCGATCAAAAAATGCTTGAGCAAACAGCAGCCAATAATTACGAAACAGTAGAAATTGCAGAATTTGTGCCGTTAGCGCAAATTGATCCAATTTACTTTGAAAAACCGTATTATTTATTACCCGGAGAATCATGGCTAAAGGGGTATGTTCTATTACATGATATTCTGCAAAGGACTAAGAAAGTTGGTATTGCCAACGTAGTAATTAAAACTAGACAACATGTGGCTGTAATATTGCCGCAACAAGAATATTTGACAATGATACTATTGCGTTATGCTAAAGAACTGCGCAATCTGAACGATTTCGATACTGAGAATAAATTGCAGAAGACTAAAGTTAAGATTACAGCCAAAGAGATGCAGTTGGCTGAGCAGTTGGTGGAAAGCATGACTTCGAAATGGAATCCCAAAGATTATCGTGATAATAACAAAGAACTTCTAATCAAATTGATCAACAAAGATATTAAACGTGGAAAATCTATAATCGACAAACAAAAAGTCACTAAAGCTAAAAAGGATGTCATGCGCGCAGCCCATAAATCAGAAACTGTGGTTGATATTATGGAGCTATTAAAGAAGAGTGTGGCTAAAAAAGAAAAAAATGGCCCAACGCGGAAAAAAAGTGTTGTCAAAAATGCACAGAAGTAAGGTGAAAATATGCCAGCTAAAAAATTAGCTACCTATAATGCCAAGCGCGATTTTAATAAAACTCCTGAACCCAAAGGCAAGAAGGTAGGTGTTGGAAATTTGTTTGTGGTGCAAAAACACAATGCCTCGCATTTACATTATGATTTGCGTTTAGAAGTAAATGGGGTATTAAAATCCTGGGCTGTGCCGAAAGGAATCCCGACTGAATTTGGCGAGAAGCGTTTAGCTATTCAAACTGAAGATCATCCTTTAGAGTATGCGCAGTTTGAAGGAACAATTCCGAAAGGAGAGTACGGTGGCGGTACTGTAAAAATCTGGGATACAGGAAATTATGAACTGCTGGATAAAGAATATAAGCCTCGCGCAACTGCCAACTCATCGATCAAGCATGGTGCTATAAAATTTCAATTGCATGGTAAGCGTTACAAAAACTGTTATGCATTGGCCAGATTCAAACGCGAAGGCAATAAAGATCAATGGCTGTTGTTTCGAGTGAATAAAGACAAATGAATTTAAACGTACGGCGTATTAAACAACCTAAATGGTCAGCGCCAATGCTGGCCACTTTAACTAAGCAAGTTTTTTCAGATCCGGCGTGGATCTATGAGCGTAAATTAGATGGTATGCGCTGTATTTTGCATAAAAATGGTAATAATATTACTATTTGGTCGCGCAATATGGTGTTGCAAAATGATGTTTTTCCAGAACTTGTTGCCGCTTTGCAAAAATATTCTAGTGATTTTATCATAGATTGTGAAGTGGTTACATTTGTCGGTACTAAGACTAGTTTTGAACGCCTAGGGTATCGTATGCATGTGCGCAATCCACAACCTAAACTAATTAAGAAAGTTCCGGTAGTGGCTTATGTATTTGATATTTTGTATCTTAATGGCTATGACTTGAGCAAATTACCATTGCTGTTGCGTAAAAAGGTGTTAAAAGAGAATTTTAAGTTTGTTAAGCCGTTTAAGCTAATAAATTATCGAAAAGCTAACGGTGAAAAATATTATTCCTATGCACGTAAGCATGGTTGGGAAGGTATAATTGGCAAGCGTATTGATGCCGGATATGAACATAAACGCTCTAAAAGTTGGCTAAAATTTAAATGTAATCAAGGCCAAGAATTTGTGATTGGTGGTTTTACTGAGCCTAGGGGCGAACGTCTAAAATTTGGTGCTTTGCTGCTAGGTTACTATGAAGACGGTAACTTTAAATATGCCGGCAGAGTTGGGACTGGATTCGATAGTGATATGTTAGTATTTTTACATTCTCAAATGCGGTTTTTGATTAGCAAACAATCACCCTTTATTGATTTCAATGATGCGCAAGATACCGTTTGGTTAAAACCTAAACTGATTGCGCAAGTAGATTTTACCGAATGGACGTCTGAGGGTAAATTACGGCATCCAACCTTTCTAGGCCTTCGAACCGACAAATCTGCGCAGCAAATCGTTAGGGAGAGACCATGGAAGTAGCAAAAGTCCAGATTTCTCATCCAGAAAAGATTATGTATTCAGGGATTAATGTAACCAAGGCGGAGGTTGCTGAATATTATAATTTTATTTCTGAACTGATGCTGCCGCGAATTAAAGATCGGCCGTTGAGTTTAAAACAATATCCAGGCGGAATTGATAAGGAAGGATTTTTTCATAAACATGCCGCAGATTTTTATCCTAAGTATATTAAAAGGTTCATGTTTCCGACTAGTCATCATGGTACTGTTGAAATGGTTGGTGTAATGAATGCGTCTGGTTTAGTTTACTTGGCTGCACAGAATACTATTGAATTTCATATTGCTTTATCAACCATGAAAAATATTCGTTGTCCAGATCAAATGATTTTGGATTTTGATCCGAGTGATGATGATTTTTCCAAGGTTAGAACACTTGCCTTGCTGGCCAAAGATATTTTGGATCAAAACGGGTTGCATTCATTTGTTAAAACTACTGGTTCACGTGGTTTGCATGTGCATATTCCGTTGAAACCAAAACAAGAATATGAAGCAGTAAAAGATTTGGCCAAGCAATTTGCTGTGCATATCCAACAGCAATGTCCGGAATTAGCCACAGTAGAGTTTCGTAAAAATAAGCGTGGAACTAAAGTATTTATTGATTATCTGCGCAATGATTATAGTGCAACTGCAATCGCGCCATATTCGTTACGACCGAACAAATGGGCAGGAATTGCAACACCGATTAGTTGGGAAGAACTGCAAACGAACAAAAAGCTAACACCTTATACTTACAATATCAATAATATCCGCCAGCGAGTAAAAAATACCCCAAATCCCTGGTCAGATTTTAAGTAAATGCATATGCATCAAATATGGAAGTACTATAATTCTATATAAGGGTCTTAGCGGGAGGGAGTGAGATGATAACCGAATACGATCGCTTCTCAGAGGAAGAGGATAACGAAAATAAATTAGAGATACCGGATGCTTTGCGAGCACAGCAAGAAGATATAAGTTTAATATCTAATGCTGATGATTTATCTGCAGTGCAAATGAATATGGAAAAGAAAGCGTTACATCAAATTACAACCGGTGAGGCTGGTGATGGCGAAGATACTAGTTTGGCTGCCAATGTAGGGTTTGAAAATCAGTTTCAGGTTAATGGTGGCACTGATTTAGAAGCGAATAATAATGTTGATCCTTAAGTATGGATCCCCGATAAGCGCTACGCGCTTTCGGGGATGACAGTTATTCTGGTGCTTTCTTGGATGACAATTATTCTTGTGCTTTCTTGGATGACAATTATTCTGGTGTTTTCTGGGATGACAAATACAATTAGTAAGACTTCGCAAAAATCGTATAGGGCGCATGTTCCTTGCCTGTAAATATACATTTACCAGCTGCACCATTCATATACTCTGGGATCACCCGGGCAGTCACCTTAAGATCTTGTTTCATTTTTTCTTCGCTAATTGGTTCGTCTATCCAAGGGGCTAAAGCAAAACCACCGCTATTTTCATTTTTTGGATCAAAGAATGCATACAATTCTTCAACCGATTTAACTTCCACAGTGTTATCTTTTTGGAACTTGCGTGCTTTCGCCAGGATATTATCTTGCATCTCAGTGAGTAATTGATTAATCGATGCAATGAATTCATTCTTGTTGATGCTGACTTTTTCATTATAAGCTTTATCGCGACGCCCCATAAATACAGCATCCTTTTCTACTTCTTGCATACCAATTTCTAAACGAATCGGCACACCCTTCTTGACCCAACCCCAAGCTTTTTCACCTGGTCGTATATCAGCACTATCAATCTCAACACGAATTGGTAGGCCATCAAAAGACGTTGCCTTAATAGCACTTAGAATAGTTTCACAATAAGCAATAATTTTTGCTTTATCGGAATCATTGCGAATTAATGGCATTATTACCACATGCAAAGGAGCCACACGTGGTGGTAACACTAAACCATCATCATCACTATGCATCATGACCAAACTACCAATTAGACGTGTAGTGACGCCCCAAGAAGTAGTGTAAACATATTCTTGAGTACCTTGCGCACTCAAATATTGGATATTAAAAGCCTTGGCAAAATTTTGGCCTAAGAAGTGCGAAGTGCCACCTTGCAGAGCTTTTTTATCTTGCATCATGGCTTCGATAGTATAGGTATTTACTGCACCAGGGAAACGCTCAGATTTAGTTTTTTCACCATGCAACACGGGCATTGCCATATAGTTCTCTACTAAATCTACATAGACATGTAACATCTTAAGTGTTTCTTCGCGCGCTTCAGCTTCAGTCGCATGTGCAGTGTGACCTTCTTGCCACAAAAATTCTGAAGTACGTAAAAACAAACGGGTACGCATTTCCCAACGCACCACATTGGCCCATTGATTATATAGCAAGGGTAAATCACGATAAGATTGCACCCAGCGCGAATATAAATCGCCAATAATCGCTTCTGAAGTGGGGCGAATAATTAATGGTTCTTCTAGCTCACCAGCAGGAACTAATTTACCATCTTTAGTTTCGAGACGGTAATGCGTGACTACCGCGCATTCTTTAGCAAAACCTTCTACGTGTTGTGCTTCTTTAGACAAGAAACTTAAGGGAACAAATAATGGACAATAGAAATTCTTGTGGCCGGTATCTTTAATCATCTTATCCAAAATTCTTTGAATATTTTCCCAGATCGCATAACCCCACGGCTTAATCACCATGCATCCACGCACCACCGAGTTCTCAGCTAAATCTGCTGCTTTGATTACTTGTTGGTACCATTCTGGGTAGTTCTCTGCACGGGTCGGCGATATAGCTGTTTTGCTCATAGTTTTGCTCGATTTAGAAGTTTATTGGTAATTTAAAGCCACATTGTACGAGATTTGGGGCTTATTGCAATCAACCTGATCATACATACAGCAAAATCGTCTGCGGGGGGTTAGGAGCTCAATAATTTAATCGATCCAACGCGTTGCTGTAAATATTTTTCTAATTTTTCAGCTTGAGCAGTATTTAACCACATTCCTTGTTTGCCGCGCCGCCATAGAATATCTTCAGCATGCAAAGCCCATTCGTTACGGACTAAATAATCAACTTCACGCTGATATAATAAACCACCAAAATGTTGACCTAAATGTGCCACATTATGTGTGTGCATTAATAATTCAACACAACGTGTACCATAAGTATCAACATAATGTTGGATCAATGGGCGGGGCAAATGTGGGTAAGTACTAAAACAATGTTTAGTAAACGCAAGCACATTATCATTCGGAAAATATCCGCCAGGCAAGTATGCTTGTTTAGTCCAAGGTTTGCCCATGCGCGGGAAAAATTTGCCTAATAAATTGACCACATGTTCTGCTAGGGAACGATAAGTAGTAATTTTGCCGCCACAGATCGAGATAACAGGTGCTGCTGTATCAGTGTTAATATCAATTACATAATCACGCGAAAGTTTACTTGCTTTGGTTTGTGTTGATTCATGTAAGGAGCGTATGCCAGAATAGTCCCAAACCACATCAGTGGCTGTGATCTGCTGCTGTAAATATTGATTAACGCTGTTACATAAATACTCGATTTCTGTAACTGAAATTTTCGTTGGATATTCAATATTATTTAACTCAACGTCAGTAGTGCCGATTAAAGTAAAATCTTTTAAATATGGAATTACAAACACTACACGTTGGTCAGCGTTTTGCAGGATAAAAGCGCGGTCATGCTTAAATAAGCGCGGCACAACAATATGACTGCCTTTGACTAAAGTGAGTTTGAACTTTGGTTCTATATGTAATATTTCTTGTGCTATTTGTTGTACCCAAGGACCGGCGGTATTTATGATTGCTTTGACATTATATACTTTCATGTCTTGATCATGCACCAGCGTAACTAACCAGCTATCATCTTTACGAATAGCTTTGACTAGTTTGGTACGTGGTAAAATTTCTGCGCCGTGTTGTCGCGCTAGCATGGCAACGTGTAAGGCCAGGCGACTATCATCTTCGGTACAATCAAAATATTCTAAGGCTTTCTTATAATTTGTTTTTAATTCCAAAGAGGCTACTTCATCTTTGGATAAGGAGCGACTGCGTGGAATTTTACTATCCATCGACAGAAAATCGTATAAATATAAACCAAGCCGAATTAACCAATATGGTCTTAGGTTAGGCGAGTGTGGCATAACAAATGCTTGGGGTTTAATTAAATGTGGTGCTAGATGTAGCAAGATGCGCCGTTCACGCAAAGATTCACGCACCAAGCCAAATTCTGCATTTTCCAAATAACGTAAGCCACCATGAATTAATTTACTACTTGCAGAAGAAGTGGCAGATGCTAGGTCGCCAGTTTCACATAAAACCACCGATAAGCCACGTCCAGCGGCATCTGCAGCTATGCCGAGGCCATTGATACCTCCACCGATGACAAGCAAATCTTTATCCATAAAGGTATGCACCTGGTAGTTAGTTTATATACTTATTATACTACAATGTAGAGAGAAGGGAAGTATTTGGTTTTTGGTGTGGTATGTCAGTAGCCGGGATCCCGATAAACCGTTATTATGTACTCTGAATGAAGAATTTAAAGTTTGAAGCGCAACTAATTGTGAAATAGAATGGCAATCAATACTACGAACAAAAACATTGTTGAGATCAGGGATTTATCCTACAGTCGCGGTTCGCGCCTTATTTTTGATCGTGCCAATTTAAATATCCCACGCGGCAAAGTAACTGCGATAATGGGGCCTAGTGGTTGCGGCAAAACTACCTTATTGAGATTAATTGGCGGACAAATTGCCCCTGATGCTGGCTCAATATTTGTTAACGGCCAAGATATTACAGATATTTCACGCGCTGGTATGTACGAAATGCGTAAAAGCATGGGCATGTTATTTCAAAGTGGTGCATTGTTTACCGATTTAACTGTGTTTGAAAACGTAGCTTTTCCTATACGCGAACACGCAAATTTGCCCGAATCGATGATTGAAGATTTAGTTTTAATGAAATTACAAGCTGTTGGATTACGCGGTGCACATTCCTTAATGCCAAGTGCCTTATCTGGTGGAATGGCGCGGCGGGTAGCATTGGCGCGCGCTATTGCGCTGGATCCAGATTTTATTATGTATGATGAACCATTTACCGGGCAAGATCCGATTTCAATGGGTGTTTTGGTGCAACTAGTACGTTTATTAAATGATGCCTTAGGTATTACTTCTATAATGGTGTCGCATGACATTCATGAAACAATTAGTATTGCTGATCATATTTATATTATTTCCAATGGCCAAGTAGTTGGCTCTGGTGCACCGCAAGAATTAATTAATTCCGAAGACGAATGGGTGCGGCAATTTATGCAAGCATTACCAGATGGTCCGGTTCCATTTCATTATCCAGCACAAGATTATGCTGATGAGTTGTGGGGACCTGGACGATGCTAGTAAATACTTTAGCTAATGTTGGTAGTCAGGTTCTTGCTATTTTAGAAAGCATCGGTGATGCATCAGTTGCTATTTTTCGCGCCATTTTCAGTAAGCCTGATTTTCAGCGTGGCTTCGCTAGATTAATCGCCCAAATTTATTCAGTTGGGGTTTTGTCTTTAGTAATTATTATCATTTCAGGATTTTTTATTGGGATGGTACTTGGTTTGCAAGGATATACTATCTTATCTAAGTTTGGCGCTGATCAAGCTTTAGGACAATTAATTGCTCTGAGCATGGTGCGTGAGTTAGGCCCTGTTATAGGAGCATTATTATTTGCAGGTCGTGCTGGCTCAGCTTTGACCGCTGAAATAGGCTTAATGAAAACAACTGAGCAGTTGTCATCGATGGAAATGATGGGGGTGGATCCACTGCACCGAGTCATTGCACCGCGTTTTTGGGCTGGGCAAATTTCTTTACCGATTTTGACTTTAATTTTTAATACGGTTGCTATCGTTGGCGGTTATTTAGTTGGCGTAGATTGGCTTGGGGTAGATAGTGGTGCTTTCTGGGCTAATATGCAGAATTCGGTTGATTTCAATGATGACGTGGTAAACGGTATTATTAAAAGTATGGTATTTGGTGGCGTAATAACCTGGATAGCCGTATTTCAAGGTTTAGATTGTGTGCCGACTTCGGAAGGGATTGGGCGCGCAACGACCAAAAGTGTTGTGTACTCATCCTTATGTGTGTTGGGCTTAGACTTTTTCTTAACTGCAGTTATGTTTCGTGAGCTATAAAATATGAAAAGCAAAAAAATGGAAATTTGGGTCGGTTTATTTGTAGTAATGGGCATAGCAGCGCTGTTGATGCTAGCACTGCAAGTAAGTGGTTTGGGTGACTTTTACAGTTCAAATCAAGGCTATACAGTTAAGGCTGGATTTACTAATATAGGTGGCCTTAAAGTACGCTCTAAAGTAACCATTAGCGGGGTTACGATTGGTAGGGTTATGGCAATAGACTTAGACAAAAATACATATGGTGAGTACCAAGCCCTGGTAACATTATCAATCGATAAGAGTGTCAATACGATTCCGGATGATACCTCAGCCAAGATTTTAACCGCTGGCCTGCTTGGGGATAATTATGTTAGCTTAATTCCCGGCCAATCGGACAAATATTTACATGATGGCAGTACAATTGAATTCACTTCACAAGCAGTGTTGCTCGAAGATTTGATTTCTAAATTCATTACTGGAGGGGACAAAGATTGATTAACTTGCAAAAAAATAATTCCACAGGCAAAGGGACAAGCGCACTTATTCTAGTAGCATTTTTAGCATTTGCTGGCGTTGTATTAGCCGCTAAAGAACCAACAGCTGCGACAACTACTGCAACAGTCGTAGATGCCAATACCACAGTGGTAGCAAAACAACCTTCTGATCCTATTGCGATGCTGCAGAAAACTACAACAGAAGTTTTACAAGCATTACAACAAAATAAAAATTCCGGTGGTAACAATACGAATAATATATATGCAATCGTAGACAAATATATTCTGCCGCATGTTGATTTTAACGAAATGTCTGAATGGGTGGCTGGTCGCACTGCTTGGGGTAAAGCATCTGCGCAAACACGTTCCGAATTTGTCAGTGTTTTTAGAACACTGGTAGTACGAACATACGCCAAAGCTTTAAATAGCTACTCCGATGAAAAAGTAGAATTTGGACCACAAAAAATTGACACTTCAAAACAGAGAATTCAAGTTTCAAGTACCATTGTTCGTAAAGGTAAAGAGAATGTACGCGTAGACTTTCGTTTAGTGCAACGCGATTCTGACTGGTATGTATACGATATAATTATTGAAGGCGTAAGTATTTTGCAAGGCTTTCAAGCACAATTTTCAGATCAAATCAGACAAAGTGGCTTATCACCTGTAATTGCTGACATTAGGGCACATAATGCAAAAATCGACGCCAAGTCATGAGTTTGATGTAAACGTGAATGCTAAGAGCGAATTATGCATCTCTGGCTACATCAACTTAAATAATGTAACAGATGCCTGCGCACAAGGTAAAAGCTTGATTGATACATTGAATGCAGTAAATGTGAATTTGGCTGATTTAAAAGATGCGGATAGCAGTATTTTAGCGCTAATGGTTGAATGGATCCGTAGCGCTAAAGTACAAAACAAAAACATAATATTTAACAATACACCTAAGTTCTTGTTAGATTTGGAAAGAGTAAGTGGTTTGGATGTGATTATTCCGATGGTTAAGCCATTAGAGTTTCACCAATAGTATAATTAGAGAGTACGTATGGTAGTAGATGAGATAAGAGAATTACTGGGTGAAAGCTTACCAGATGCGGAAGTTATTGTGGACAGTGATGATGGTACGCATTTTGAAGCGATTGTAATCACAGATGCATTCCTAAACAAAAAAACTTTAGATCGACAAAAAATGATTTATGGCGTAATTGGCGCACAAATAACAAGTGGTGCAATTCATGCTTTGAGTCTGAAAACCTTCACGAAGCAGGAGTGGCAAGAAAAATGCGGCAATTAGTTATTACCGGCGGACAACCATTATTCGGTGACGCCTGGATTTCAGGTGCGAAGAATTCAGTATTACCAATCTTAGCTGGTGCTTTACTGGCGGAGGAACCAGTTACCATCGGTAACGTTCCACATCTACAAGATGTAACAACCATGATGGAATTACTTGGTCAATTTGGCGTTAAATTGATGCTAAATGAAAAGATGTATATCGAAGTAGATCCACGTTCGATTAATAATTTCAATGCACCTTATGAGTTAGTGCGTACTATGCGTGCTTCTATTTTGGTATTGGGACCTTTGTTGGCGCATTTTGGCCAAGCTCGTGTTTCATTACCTGGAGGTTGTGCAATTGGGCCACGCCCGGTTGATTTGCATATTCAAGGTTTAATGGCTATGGGGGCGAATATAACTGTTGAAGATGGTTATATTAATGCAACTGCTCCGGGTCGCTTACATGCTGCGAATATATTATTTGATACAGTTACCGTAACTGGTACTGAAAATATAATGATGGCAGCAACTTTAGCTAAAGGTGTAACTGTGCTGCGTAATGCAGCTAAAGAGCCTGAAGTGCAAGATCTAGCCAATTTCTTAAATTTGCTAGGTGCAAAAATATCTGGTGCGGGTACGGATGTAATCGAAATTGAAGGTGTCGAACGTTTATCTGGCGGTACATACTCAGTAGTTCCAGATCGAATTGAAACCGGTACCTATTTAGTTGCCGGCGCGATCACTAGTGGTAGAGTACATGTGAAGCATACCAAGTATGAAAACCTGCAAGCCGTGTTACAAAAACTTGAAGAAGCTGGTGCAGAGATTCAAACCACGAGTGATTCGATAACTTTAGATATGCATGGTCGGCGTCCAAAAGCTGTGAATATTCGAACTGCGCCATTCCCTGGTTTCCCAACCGATATGCAAGCACAATTTACAGCTTTAAATTCAGTAGCCGAAGGTGTGGGTACGATCACTGAAACAGTATTTGAAAATCGCTTCATGCATATCCAAGAATTAAAGCGCATGGGCGCAAACATTACTATTCAAGGTAATACAGCGATTTGCCAAGGTGTAGATCAATTATTTGCTGCGCCAGTAATGGCGACAGACTTACGTGCTTCAGCCAGCCTAGTTTTAGCTGGATTAGTTGCCAAAGGTAAAACAATAGTAGATCGTATTTATCATATTGATCGCGGTTATGAATGTATTGAAGAAAAGTTGATTCAACTTGGTGCGAAGATTTCGCGTGAGGTAAGTTAACGGGGTCCATAGACCCCGTTATCCCGGCCGCGTGTTACGCGAGCCGGGATCTACTCAAATCTTGTTATGCCTCTTTGTCACGTCATCCCGGCCGCGTGTTACGCGAGCCGGGATCTACTCAAATCTTGTTATGCCTCTT
>CAYPGU010000004.1:21117-23228 GCA_964409995.1 uncultured Legionellaceae bacterium
TGTCACGTCATCCCGGCCCGTGTTACGCGAGCCGGGATCACTCAAACCTTGTTATGCCTCTTTGTGACGTCATCCCGGCTGTGTGTTACGCGATGTCATCCCGGTCGTGTGTTACACGAACCGGGATCAACTCAACCATTTCGTATGTCACTTGAACATCTACACATGTTTGTAGAACTACGCGCTGATTAAGATTACATACCAAGTTTGGGTTTATTTATAGTTTTACTATGCAATGACTCTAAAGTGTCAAAATTGCCATCTTTCTTAAAAAAATCGATGATTGCTTGGTTTAAACTTTCTTGGATATTTTCTAATGCACGTTTCTTCACTGTTTCATCATCAAATTTAAGTTCACCATTTTGAACCTTTACGATTGTGGATAATGTATCAAATATATTGAATAATTCAGTGAACATTTGTTGAACTCTTTTATCTGCATCTGAAAGATCTGGGGTTGGATTGCCTAGAGCTGAGACGTTTGATTGCTTAGGTAATGACTTAGGCCAATCTTCACAACATTTAAGCAAATCGTTTACGGTTGTCACATCAGATGGTTGTGGGATTATTGTATTGTTTTCTTCCCTTTCCTTAATTTCTTCCGCGCAACTATACATTTTTTTTATTAAAACATCATATGCCTGACTCATTTATTGACTCCTTAGCGATCAAATTAAATCTTGTTATGCCACTTTAGCATGTCATCTCGGTCCTGTGTTACACGAACCCGGATCCACGACACTACCTCTTCAAAAGCCTACTAAACTCAATTGCTGGTACAGGCTTACCAAAATAATACCCCTGTCCCTCGTCACATTTTAACTCAGTAAAATATTTCTTCTGATATTCGTTTTCGATACCTTCAGCCAAAATAATTAAATTTAACTTATGCCCCATTTGTATAATTGAATCGGCAATATTCGGTTCATCATCATAAGGGCTGATGCTATGCACAAAGGCTTTATCAATTTTGATTTTCTTAATCGGGAATTGGTCTAAATGTGATAAGGAAGAATAGCCAGTGCCAAAATCATCCATCGATAATGACACGCCTAGATCTTGGAGCTTCTTCATTACTTTAATAGCTTCAGTAATATCATTTAACATTGCTGTTTCGGTGATTTCTAACTCGAGATTCTTCGGCGGTAATTGGGTATCTTTTAATACATTTGCTATTTCTTCAACAATCTTTGGATTCTCAAATTGGATCGGGGATAAATTTACTGCCACACGCAAATCGTATCCTTGTTCGAGTAGCTTTTTATTATATTTACACGCTTCACATAGCACCCAATGGCCAAGCTGCATAATAAGACCAGTTTCTTCGGCGATGTGAATAAAGTCGCCCGGTAAGATAAAGCCCTTACTTGGGTGTGGCCAACGAACCAAGGTCTCCATCCCCACAACTTGACCTGTCTGCAAATTTATCTGTGGTTGGTAGAATATCAATAAATTTTTTTCTTCGATGGCGGTTTTTAGATCGCTATGTAAGGCGGTATCTTCTTCGGACCATATTAAGCTACTTGCTGTATGTACTTGGGTGATCCAATGCAAGACGATAATAATTACCATCGTAATTGCTATTGAAATCGCGCAACCTAACCCAAATAGAAATGCCACTTCTTCAAGAACGCTTGCTTCAGAGTTGAAGTGAATCATGTAAGTTGATGACAAGATCACAGCTTCTATCGTCATGATCGCTAAAAATACCCAAAAAATCACTCGGATATAAAGTGACCGCCTTGATAAAGGTGTATATGCAGTTATGTCAAATAATTTTCTTTTACGCATAAACTAAGCATAGCCACTTAGAGGCTTGTATATTGTATAATGTTTGATAATTTCGTTGCCTGAGTAGCTAATATGTCAGAACATGATGATCTTGATAGCCAGAACATCCCGCCGCGTCGTGGCATTTACTTATTACCGAACCTGTTCACAACTGCAGGGCTGTTTGCTGGATTCTTTGCCATAGTTGCAGGCATTAAGGGCAATTTTGAGCCTGCTGCAGTGGCGATATTTGTAGCGATGATAATGGACGGGTTAGATGGCAGGGTAGCGCGTTTAACTGGCACAGAAAGCGAATTTGGAGCTCAGTACGACAGTTTATC
>CAYPGU010000005.1:0-21885 GCA_964409995.1 uncultured Legionellaceae bacterium
AGCGTTTGGCTGCGTCCTTTCGGAGATTCGGTAACTCAGCACACGATTAATAACATTAATGGTTATAGCGCAAGAACAGCAGGTATAGCGCTGGGCTTTGATAAAGATATATCTTATAACAATACTCTCGGTATTGCTGCATCCTATGCTTACGCTGAAATTACGGATCAGATTCATTCATCTTCATTCACATATTTAAATGCGTATCAAGGTATGCTATACGGCTCCTATAGTTTTAGTCGCGATAATTCATGGCATTTGGATTGGCTGGGAGCTATTGCACACAATACATATATAGGCAAACGTAATATTAATTTATCTAATTCTAACTTAACAGCATCCTCTGACTACAACAATAACAATTTTTCCTTGCTAAGCATCCTAGGTAAAAGTTTTGACTACGGCAAGCGTTGCAAACTTATACCTGAATTATCCGCGCAATTTACTTACATGGATGAGATAAACTATACGGAGTCTGGTGCACCAGGTGCGAATTTAATTATTAGCAAACCAAATTCTAATATTTTACAACTTGGTGCTTGGTTGCGGACCACCACATCGGTAGAATATCATAACGGAGATTTAATTCCTGAAGCACATATTGCAGGATTATACAATGTGATAAACACTAATAAGAATCTTGGCTTTCAATTTATCGATGGTGGCGCTCAAGTATTAAGTAACATGGGACCAAATGATGCAGCCGGACGTGTTGGATGTGCCCTGACCTTTGCAACGCTATACAATTTGGAGTTTAAGGTCAATTTTGATCTAGAGATACAAAACAAATATACTGATTATTCAGCATATTTTAACTTAAGGTATGTGTTCTAGGCGAGTAAAGGATAACTATGCCACTGTTTAAACGGAATTCTATTAAAGTTGTATTGATAGCGTCTAGTTGCTTGCTAGGAAGCGGCATCGCTAATGCAACCGATTATTATTTCCCAGGCTCAGGCAGCCTTACCGCTGCTGTAGCACCACAAACTTTGGCAGGTGGCGATACTTTAAGAGTAAATAGTGGTACGCTGCAGACAACCAACTCGACTATTTACACAGTGAATACTCTTGGCACTGCAACTATCAATACACAAGCAGGCAGCAGCATATCCTATGCTGGTAATAATACAAGCGGTGCTGCATTATATACAGATACGGCCAATGCCGCGGATACGCAACTCTTCAATATTCGCGGCACAATATCAAAAGGCACTGGCGGCTACGCAATTTATTACAGAAACAGCAATGCAAGCAATTCTGATTCGGTTAGAATTAATTTGTATTCTGGAGCAGTTATTAATGGCGATATTGCCTCATACAATACAAGTGCGACTTTTAACAGCTATAACATTCAGATTGCTGGTGATGTACAAATTCTTGGAAATTTATATGGCTCTAATGGGCAACCTTTTTACGGCACTGCATTTAGTAATGCTATGTATGGTGGTTTAGGTATTGGAGAGGATTCTAATGGGGTTGCATTTCCTGGCACCAGCTTTGTAACCCAGGGTGAACTTAATATCATTATACTCAACGTATTTTCTTCTTGTTCATGCACAATTAACTATCCAGCCACAGTTGCAGCAATTCAAGGTGGGAGCAATGCCAACGTCTATATTAACAACTTAGTCACTGCCTCACAAATTGACCTCACTGGTGCTAATAATAACCTAATTGTCTCAGCAAATTTAAACATGACTGGGGCACTAAATACTATTGAAAGTTATAACTTTATAGCTACTAAACCAATTACTGTAACTTTTGATGCCACCGTTGGTTCTAGGATCTTTGATATAGATAATACTTATATATCTAGGCTGCACGATCAATTAAATTATGGCCAATTGAATCTACGTTTAAGTTCTGGCACTGTAACCATCCCGGCAATCAACGTACAATACACCGGTGGTTATTTAGCTGGCGGTAGTTATTCATTATTTAGCTCCGACATAGCAAACTCCACTTCCACTACTGTTGGTTCTATACCAACCAACACGATGTTCTTGAGCTTTAGTACACCTGATATTTTTTCCAATCAAATTACTATGCTGATAACTCGTACGCCATTTCAAGCCATAGCTACAAATAGCACGGCGCAAGACATAGGCACCAGCTTAGAATATATTGGTGGGCATTACCCAAATACTAGCAATATGGCAATATTAAATGTCTTGGAAACCTCGACCAGTGCGGATCAGTTGAACGATTATTTGCTACAATTAGCACCATTAGCATCGGCAACCACTCAAAGCTTGAATGTGCAAAATTTATCTATACGCCAACCTATGACAAGATTAGCTGATACCCGCAGCTATAGTGCTGGTGACGGATATGCAGACAAGAATGTTTGGATTCGCCCGTTTGGAGATTCGGTTACACAGCATACAATCAATAGTATTAACGGTTACAACGCGAAGACCGCAGGTATTGCGCTTGGCTTTGATAAAGACTTCAACCCTGTGACAACAGTAGGTGTTGCTGTGTCTTATGCTTATGCGCAAATTACTGACAAGGTACATTCGAACTCACATACTTATTTAGATTCATACCAAGGTATGGTTTATGGTTCGATGTTTTTTGCTGAAGATGACTCATTATATTGGGATTGGCTAGGAGCGATGGCTCATAATAGCTATGATGGTATCCGCAATATAAGTTTGAACACACTGAACCTAACTACTAGGTCTGAATATGGTAACAATAATTATTCAGTATTGAGTGTACTCGGTAAAGCTTATCAAATGAGCAGAAAGAATAAAATTATGCCAGAACTATCTGCACAGTATACTTTTATAAATGGGTATAGCTATACGGAATCTGGCGCGCCAGGGGCAAATTTATTTGTTAACAAGCCAGACTCTAATATTATACAACTAGGTGCTTGGTTACGGTCTACTTCTCTAGTCGAATGTAAAAATGGTGATTTAATTCCTGAGGCGCATATTGCTGGATTATACAACGTATTAAACACTAACCAAGATATTGGCTTTCAATTTGTCGATGGAGGCGGTCAAATACTGAGCAATATGGGACCAAATAACGGTGCAGTACGTATCGGTGGGGCACTTACTTTTGCCACATTGAATAATCTGGAATTAAAGCTCAATTTTGATGTAGAGCTGCAAAATTTATATACAGATTATTCGGCGTACTTTAATGTACACTATGTTTTCTAGGAATGTTAGCGCCTAAATCAACCCAGCGCAGGTTTAGTCTTAAACCCAGTATTCATAAGTAGAGATTCAACTTCATCTATCGTTGTTTTTGCATTCTTAACACCCTTTCTGTTGGTGCGTGGAGAAAACCCGCAAAACAGTAAATGTCGTGGCTGGCCATGCATCTGAAAAGAAGCTATGTTTTCGAAATCAGGCTCACCATTTTGGCGAATGTCAACATTTAATACTTGTGTCTTCAGACCAAACGGTAATATTTCTGGTGTTAATCTTACCATGTAAGGTTTAGAATCAATTAATTGCTTATATGGGAACTTGATAATAGTAGTCGTTGTATTATCTTCATCCCCTCGTGGCAGACCATGCGGCGCAACTATAGCGTGGTTTTTACCATCAGCTTGTACAGTTAAACCTTCTCTGCTAAATGTCATGTTAAATTCTGCGACATCGCCATAACTTGTTAGTGCCGATATTTGCATCGAGAACCAACGATTAGTGCTAACAGGCCCAAACTTCACTCCATAGTCCATTGGATCAGTAGAAATGCCATGTATTGGCATGCCTTTAGTACATTCAAATGCTGATAATTGTAAGTTCCGCATCTTTGATTGTTGGCCTATTGGACAACCATTAGCATCTAGCACCAACTGAGGATATTTATTATTGAAATAATGTTGCATCGCATACTTTAAAGCAGTATCTAAGTTCATAACAACAGGTACAGTCATATTTACAGTTTTAATCAACTCATCTATTAAAGCGTTCGATTCGCCAGAATATACAATATAAGACATCCTAGGTTTACGTCTCCACGCTACGTTCAAAACGTATCTAAACATGTTAATTAAATCATCAGAATCAAGCTCATTCTGCGCAGTTAAAACCCGTCGGTCATCATCTGAATAACCTATCACCTCAGCGCCAAAAAAACCAAGATTCTGTACATCCTGCTGCCTTACAGTCGTTCGTTTTCTAGCGTGTATAAGATCTTCTGACTGATATCTGTCTGCTCTACGTGCTGTAGAAATGCCCGCAGCGTTTACTTCTGTGTTGCCAATTCTTCCAATCACTGGGAAAACATATTCACTTATCATCACTGGACAAAATGCTTGGACAGAATAAATCTCACCCAAGACCGGAAATTTTCTTTCGGGAACTAAGTCTGCAGTGTTCCAAGTACACACACTCCTTTCAAGCAAACGATAGTCTGTGCCCATAGCAAAATGACCTGCTATGGCCTCTTGTTGCGCACTAGTTGGAGGGGTTGTTGGAGCGATTGTTGAATCTGAAGGTGATATGCTTGGAACATTGGTGACGCCTTCAAACTCTGTTGGAGCATTAGTAACGACATATTCCAGTAGAGCAGCCAAAATTGTTTTTTTTAATCCCATATAGATCTCCTATCCATTTTTAATATCTACATTGATTTATATTTACAGGATGGTGCCGATGGGCGGACTCGAACCGCCACAGGCTTGCGCCCACTAACACCTCAAGCTAGCGTGTATACCAATTTCACCACATCGGCAGTAGATCCCGGCTGTAGAACGCTATTCGCGTGCGCATGCCGGGATGACAGTAAACTTTAATTCTTAGGAGCTTCCGGAAGATCCGAAGCTGGAGCTTTAATATTAGTTGTTGGCTGCGGTTCAGCATCGATTGGAAGTTGCGGAACATTGTATTCTTCTTGCAGAATTTTTTCACTTAAGCTTTGGTCGCGTGGGCCTCTGTTAGCGAGTAGTGTTAAGCTGATGCTTGTGACTGCAAGCAATAATGCGACTACAGTTGTAGTGCGAGTTAAGAAGTTGCCGCTGCCTTGGCTACCAAATACCGTACCAGATGCACCGCTACCAAAAGCAGCACCGGCATCAGCACCTTTACCGTGTTGAACTAAAACTAAGCCTATTAAAGATAAAGCTAAGGCTAAATGAATAAATAATATAATTTGATGCAACATTACTGTGTTACCCTTTCTGCTATATGACAAATATCACTAAAATCTTGGGCTTTTAAGGAAGCACCACCTATCAAACCACCATCAATATCTGCACAAGAAAATAATGCCTGTGCATTCGAACTATTCACACTGCCGCCGTAGACAATACGGATCTGCTCGGCAATTTCAACATCTAGAGCACTCAACATCATACGAATTCGCTGATGCATAGCTTGCGCTTGTTCCGGAGTAGCTGTTAGACCAGTGCCAATCGCCCAAACCGGTTCATAGGCAATCACTGCCTGTGCAAAACCGCTAATCCCGACGACATTAAGTACTGCTTGGATTTGACGCGCTACAACTTCAAATCCGCGGGCAGCTTCCATTTGTTCTCGAGTTTCACCAACACATAGAATAGGCTTTAAGCCACCTTCCAGAGCCAATTTAAACTTATCTGCGACCAGAGCATCGGGCTCAGCCAATAGGGTGCGCCGCTCGGAGTGGCCAAGTATAACATAATTGCAGCCAAATTCACCTAACATACTAGGCGAAATTTCACCGGTAAAGGCTGCAACAGCACTTGATGCCAAATCTTGGGCACCAAGCTGAATGTTGGTTAACTCTACAATTTTGAAAACCTGGTCTAAATAGACAAAGGGTGGGCAGACAACGCAATCAATACGATCGCCCAAATCGGCTAGTGCGTTGATCAGTTGTTGCAACAAGTCAGCATTTTGCAGCTTATTGCCATTCATTTTCCAATTACCGGCCACTAAAGATTTGCGCACGTTTATCCCCTTCTACCGCAACTACTGCGTGCATTACTTCATTAGCAATTTGTTGTGCTAATTTATCTACCAATTTTTTATCAGTCCCTTCAACCATCACACGAACTAATGGTTCAGTACCGGAAGCACGCAAAAGAACGCGCCCATGTTTGCCTAGTGTTCTTTCAGCATCGGCAATCGCTTGTTGAATCTTTGCATGCTGCAAATCGATTTTACCTTGCAGTGGAACATTAATTAATACTTGCGGATGTTTCTGCATATGTTGTCGTTGCTCAAACAAAGTTTGACCAAAGGTAACGATCGAAGCTAAAACACGCAGTGCGGAAATTATTCCATCACCAGTTGAATGCGCGTCCAAGCATAAAATATGCCCTGAAGATTCGCCGCCTAATAACCAATTACGTTGCTTTAATGCTTCTAAAACATGACGATCGCCAACATTAGTTCGACAAAATGGAATTTTTAATTCATCGAGAGCATCTTCTAAACCAAGATTACTCATCAAGGTTCCAGCTACCCCACCGATGTCAATTTTATTATGCACATACCAACGCGTAATGATGTACAACAATTCATCACCATCAACGATCTCGCCGGTATGATCTACAAAAATGACTCGATCACCATCACCATCTAAGGCAATGCCTAGTTCAGACCCGGTTTCTTTAACTTTGGCTGCCAAAGCCTGTGGTGATGTTGCACCACATAAATAATTAATGTTTAAACCATTCGGAGAGACACCGATAGCAATCACCGTGGCGCCTAATTCTTGGAACACACTGGGAGCGACATTGTAAGTCGCACCATTAGCACAATCCACCACAATCTTAAAGCCATCTAAGCTCAAATTATTTGGGAAAGTGCTTTTACAAAATTCTATATAGCGCCCTTGCGGATCTTTGGCGCGCATCGCACGCCCTAGTCGACTTGATTCAACTGTAACCAAAGGCTGTGCCATGTATTCTTTTAATTTGATTGATAATGAATCCGGAAATTTAGTGCCATCGGACATAAAAAGTTTGATGCCATTATCGGAATGACCATTGTGTGAGGCGCTAATTACAATTCCTGCTTTACATTTGAAAGTACGCGTAAGATACGCAATGCCTGGAGTTGACATTGGACCCAATAGTAAAACATCTACGCCAGCGGCAACTAAGCCTGCTTCTAAAACTGATTCGAACATATAACCAGAAATGCGCGTATCTTTACCAATAATAACAGTGATCCTGGAATTATCTGGCGATACTTCGGTTAAGACTTTACCTAAAGCCCAAGCAAATTTTAAAATCCAATCTGGGGATATTGGAGCAATTCCAACCGGGCCACGAAAACCATCGGTACCGAAAAGACTCTCCGAACTAACTGTCATATATTTCTCTTTGTTTCCACACCGTATCAATTAGCAATTATAGCCTTTAGAACTTTAATTGCGTCTACCATCGCTTTTACATCATGGGTACGAATAATATCAGCACCATGACTTATTGCAATAACCACGGCAGCAATACTACCAAAAATACGCTGCTCAGGCGGGACATCTAAAATTTGTCCAATCATACTTTTATTTGCCATACCAATCAGTAGCGGGCAATTTAACTTCTTAAATATTGGCAATGATCTTAGTAAATTTAAATTTTGCGGTAAATTTTTACCATAACCAAAGCCAGGATCAACGATTATTTTCTTCCTATCAATCCCACCAGCCTCACAGGCGGCGATACGCTGTTCAAAATATTGATAAACCTCAACCACCAAATCCTTCTGTCCAGGCGTCAGGTGCATCGTTGTTGGGTCATTATACATGTGCATCAAGCAGACATACACCCCCAATTTTGCCACCGTACTTATGGCTCCTGGTTTAGTTAACGCTCTAATATCGTTAACTATGCTGGCGCCAGCATTGACGGCAGCCTCCATAACCTCTGGATTCGACGTATTTATTGAGACGGGGATAGCAACTCTTTTGGATAGGAGTTCAATAACGGGAATTACCCGATCGATTTCTTCTTGAATAGAGATTTTTACATCAACTAGATTAGATAGTCCGACCACATCAATACAAGCCGCGCCATCCATTAGCATACTCTCACCAGCGGCAACCAGCTGATCTACATCCGGGAATTGTCCCCCCGCGGTGGTTGGGTCCGGTATAACATTCAGAACCCCCATCACAAAGGGGGTCACTGGTAATTTCAAGACCCCTGCCATTTTTTCTTCTTATTTAACTGGATTACTTATCGGCGGATTATCGTCTAAATCTCCCCTTTGAGATTTTGTAGAACTTTGCGTGTCCTGTGACTTTGGCTCAGGTGTGCCTTTGGTGTCATCACTATTATCTGCCCAATCTTTAGGCTCGCGTGGTACGCGACCTTCCATTACATCACGAATTTGTTCTGCATCTAATGTTTCATACTTCAATAATGCAGCCGCCATCGCATGGAGTGTTTCAATTCTGCTTTCCAAAATATCTTGTGCAATTTTATAGGTCTTATCAACAATTCTGCGTACTTCCTGATCGATAGCTTCTGCAGTTTCTTCAGAGATCTCTTTGGTCTTCGTAACGCTATGACCTAAGAAAACTTCTCCGTCTTCATCGCCATAAACAAGCGGGCCAAGACGTTCGGAAAAACCCCACTTAGTAACCATATTGCGACAAAGTTGTGTCGCACGTTTGATATCATCACCAGCACCAGTCGTAACTTTTTGCTTACCAAAAATTACTTCTTCTGCAATTCGACCACCAAACATCACGGACAATTTACCTTCCAATTGCTCTAAGCTATAACTAAATTGATCTTGCTCCGGCAATTGCATCGTTACACCTAGCGCACGACCACGAGGAATGATCGAAACTTTATATACAGGATCGCTGGCTGGAACCACTAAACCAACTATTGTATGTCCAGATTCATGGTATGCAGTATTACGGCGTTCAGTTTCTGTCATTACCATTGAACGACGTTCGGCACCCATTAAAATTTTATCTTTAGCTTTTTCGAATTGTTGCATACCAACCACACGCTTAGTTTCACGTGCAGCAAATAATGCAGCTTCATTCACCAAATTACTTAAGTCTGCGCCTGAAAACCCTGGTGTACCGCGCGCAATCGTGCGTGGGTTAACATCATCGGCAATCGGCACTTTTCGCATATGCACTTTCAATATTTGTTCACGACCCAAAATATCTGGTAATGGTACAACCACTTGGCGATCGAAACGACCTGGTCGCAACAACGCTGGATCTAACACGTCTGGTCTGTTGGTGGCGGCAATAACAATGATGCCTTCGTTACCTTCAAATCCATCCATTTCGACAAGTAATTGGTTCAAAGTTTGTTCACGTTCATCGTGCCCACCACCCAAGCCGGCGCCACGATGGCGACCCACAGCATCAATTTCATCAATGAAGATAATACATGGAGCATGTTTTTTCGCCTGTTCAAACATATCACGTACGCGTGAAGCACCAACACCGACAAACATTTCCACAAAATCGGAACCAGAGATACTAAAGAAAGGAACCTTTGCTTCGCCAGCGATTGCCTTAGCTAATAAAGTTTTACCAGTACCCGGCTGACCAACCATTAAAACACCACTTGGCATGCGTCCACCCAAATTGTGAAATTTGCTTGGATCACGCAAGAACTCTACCAATTCTTGAACTTCTTCTTTGGCTTCATCAACGCCAGCCACATCTGCAAAAGTAATTTTTACTTTGTCTTCTTCCATTAGACGTGCGCGTGAACGTCCAAACGACATAGCACCGCCTCTACCGCCGCCGCCCTGCATTTGGCGCATAAAGAAAATCCACACGCCAATAAAGAGGATAATCGGGAACCAGCTAATGAATATATGCATAAGCATACTTTGTTGTTCTGGAGGTTTAGCGTCCACAACCACACCATAATCACTGACCCAACGATCGACCAAGGATAAATCATAATCTACCGGGGTATATGTAGAGTATAAATCGCCGCTATTGGTGACCCAGTTGATAGTGCGTTCATCAATAGTGATTTGTTTGATGTCGCGATCATGCAATTTTTCTAAGAATTGCGAATATTGCATTTTCTTAGCTTGCGGATTGTTTGGACCAAAGTTACTGAACACCGACATCAAGACCAGTGCAATAACCAACCATAGAATTAAATTTTTTATCATGTCGTTCAAGGACATCACCCCTTTTTTGTAAGGCTGGGCTTAAAACCCATACCTAATAAATAAACCTCTCGCGATTCTGCTCGTGAAGCCTTAGGTTTGCGTACTACAACCTTAGTAAAAACTTGCTTCACGGTCTGCATATACTCAGTACACCCTTCACCTTGGAAGAGCTTGACCAGAAAATTACCACCTGGTACTAAAAATTCTTGGGCAAAATCTAAAGCTATCTCTGCTAAGTATACTGCACGTGGCAAATCAATGTCGCTTATACCACTAAAATTGGGGGCCATATCCGAAATAACAAGATCCACCTTTCGATCAGTCAATCTTTTGACTAGTTCCGCATATACATCAGACTCTGTGAAGTCCCCCTGTATAATATCGACTCCCTCCAAGGATTCTATAGGTAAAAGATCTAAAGCAAAGACACGTCCGGGCTTAACTAAATCTACCGCAACTTGCGACCATCCGCCCGGCGCAGCCCCTAAATCTACCACTGTCATGCCTGGCTTAAGCAATTTATCACGTTGATTAATTTCCAATAACTTATACGCGGCTCTAGATCTATATCCTTCAGCAACCGCACGCTTGACGTAATCATCACTATGCTGGCGCTGCAGCCACATTTTGCTAGAGCGAGATCTTTTTGCCATGCTTATATTATAACTTATAGTAAGCTAACTATCGATATATTCGACTAGGCTGATTTCGTAGGAGACGACCCCGCCAGGTGCCTGAACATTGACAGTGTCGCCCTCAAACTTGCCTATTAGGGCACGAGCGATTGGGGAATTTACAGAAATTTTGCCATTTTTGAGGTCAGATTCTTCTTCGCCAACGATTTGATAGGTGACTTCCGAGTCATCAGCAAGATTCATTAATTTTACCGTGCTGGCAAAAATCACTTTTCCATCATTATTCATCTCGGCGATCTTAATGATTTGGGCATGCGCTAATTTACTTTCTAATAGATGTATTCGTCCTTCGACGAAAGATTGCTGTTCACGAGCTGCGTGGTACTCAGCATTTTCTTTCAAATCACCATGTGCGCGAGCAGTAGCAATATCGTTGATGATTTTAGGCCGCGTGACAGTTTTTAATTCATGCAATTCCTGCCGTAATTTTTCAACCCCACTTGCAGTCATGGGAAATTTTTTAATACTCATACTCCAGAACCTTCTCTTTATGCATTGTTTGCAGTTTGTACACAGCCTTATCGTCCGCAAATTGCAAGGCTAACAACACAGCCTTTGCCGCAGCTATGGTAGTAGTATAATAAATTCCATAGCGCAGGGCGGCCTGCCTTACTTTGTGCGCCTGTGAAGCATTGCGGCGGCCACAAGCCGTACTAACAATAAAATCAACTTCAGCACTAGCAATCAAACTAATAATATCTTCATCCACTAGAATTTTGCAAGCGATTCCAGCACCACTCAAGATTTCGCCACTAAACTGATCACAAAGAATAGAAATACTTGAGCTTTCTAACTGCATGCCAAGTTCGGTTATATTTTGCACATCATTTTCATCAATATTAATAAATACTTTTTGTAGGCGCGGTAAGGCATGTCCATTTATTGCTTGTAAGGTTTTGCGATAGGCTTCAGCAAACGATAACCCAAAGCTCATTACTTCGCCGGTCGAGCGCATTTCTGGACCAAGATAAGGATCAACACCAGGGAATTTATTAAACACAAATACAGATTGTTTCACAGCATAATTATTCGATTTTAATTGAGCATCTTGAATTTGCGTTAATTCTTTACCCAACATACATGACACAGCTAATTTAGCAATTGACATGCCGATGCTTTTTGAAACAAATGGCACAGTCCGCGATGCACGTGGATTAACTTCTAGAACATACAAATCGTTATTTTGTAGAGCAAACTGCACATTCATTAAACCAATCACGCCTAATTCCAAAGCTAATATGCGTGCCTGGATTTTTATTTTGGCTTGTGCCTCAATGGCTAAGCTATGCGGTGGGATACAAGAAGCAGAATCACCGGAATGTACACCGGCCGCTTCAACGTGTTCCATTATCCCAGCGACAAAAACCCCACCCTTACCATCCGCAATAACGTCCACATCAACTTCGATTGCCGAACTCAAAAATCTATCAATTAATACGGTATTGTGCGAAACACTAAAGGCTGTTTGCAAATACATGGCTAATTCAACATTATTGTGAACTATTTCCATCGCACGGCCACCTAATACATAAGATGGACGAACAATTAATGGATAACCTAATTGTTCCGCATCAGACAAACCGGCCGCCAGCTCAGTTACTGCGATATGTTCAGGCTGTTTTAAACCTAATTTGGAAATAATTTTGGCAAATTGCGCACGATCTTCAGCCAAATCTATAGTTGCAGGATCAGTACCAAGAATTTTTACCCCATTATCATGTAATTCCGCAGCCAACTTTAGGGGTGTTTGACCACCAAATTGTAAAATTACCCCTTGTGGCTGCTCAATATCTATGATGGCTAAAATATTTTCTAAACGTAATGGTTCAAAATACAAACGATCAGAAATATCATAATCTGTCGACACAGTTTCAGGATTACAATTAATCATGATTGCTTCAATGTTATTCTCTTGTAAGGCTTGTACGGCTTGGACACAACAATAATCAAACTCAATCCCTTGTCCTATTCGATTCGGACCACTACCCAAAACAATTACTTTAGCGCGTTGGCTAGGTTGTGCTTCACATTCGCCATCAAAAGTTGAATATAAATATGCTGTGTTTGCAGGAAATTCTGCTGCGCAACTATCTATACGCTTGAATTTAAGTTGTATGCCTAATTGTTGGCGCATGATACGGATTTGCTGTTCTTGCGTTTGTAATAATTGTGCAATTCGCCGATCTGAGAAGCCTGTTTGTTTCCAAGCCAATAATTGATCGTAACTTATGTTACCTTTATTTTGTGCAGATATTTGTTGTTCGATAGTGATGATATTGCGTATTTGATCTAAGAACCATGGGTCAATAGAAGTACAATTATAAATTTCTTCTAGTTGCATCCCAATACGAAATGCATCGGCCACAAATAACAAACGATATGCACTTGGCCGCGAGATTTCTTTGATAATAGTTGCTTGATCTGTAGTCTGCGGATTAAAACCATCTAGATCTGCTTCCAAACTACACAAGGCTTTTTGCAATGCAGCAGGGAATGTCGCATCAATCGCCATTACTTCGCCCACAGATTGCATTTGCGTTGTCAGACGGGGATCAGCAACGGGGAATTTATCAAAATTAAAGCGGGGGATTTTTACGACCACATAATCAATACTCGGTTCAAATGAAGCTGGAATCATGCCACCGGTAATATCATTGGATAGTTCGTCCAAGGTAAAACCCACTGCTAATTTGGCAGCTATTTTAGCAATTGGGAATCCGGTGGCTTTTGAAGCCAGCGCTGAAGAGCGCGAAACACGTGGATTCATTTCAATCACTACCATGCGTCCAGTTTGTGGGTGCACGGCAAACTGAACATTCGAACCACCGGTTTGCACACCAATTTCGCGCAACACTGCAATAGCTGCATCACGCATAATCTGATATTCAACATCTGTTAGAGTCTGAGCTGGAGCAACAGTAATAGAGTCGCCAGTGTGCACACCCATCGGATCTAAATTTTCAATCGTACAAACAATAATACAACTATCATTTATATCACGTACAACTTCTAATTCAAATTCTTTCCAACCAAGCATCGACTCTTCAATTAACAACTGATGATTCATCGATAACGCAAAGCCACGTTCACAGATGCTAGCAAATTCGGTCGCATTGTATGCAATCCCACCACCAGTGCCACCTAATGTAAATGATGGTCGAATAATAGTTGGGAAACCGATTTCAGTTTGAATTTGCCACGCCTCTTGCATATTAGTGGCCACTTTTGAATTTGGCATATCCAAGCCAATTTTTAACATAGCCTGCCGAAACTGTTCACGATCTTCAGCTTTGCGGATTGCTTCGCGATTCGCACCGATTAATTCAACATTGTATTTGGCTAATATTCCTTGATCATCTAATTCTAAAGCGCAATTTAATGCAGTCTGACCACCCATTGTCGATAAGATAGCATCCGGACGTTCGATTTCTATAATTCTAGCCACGGTCTGCCAAGTTATTGGTTCAATATATGTATGCTCGGCAAGATCAGGGTCGGTCATGATCGTAGCTGGATTTGAATTGACCAAAATTACTGTGTAGCCTTCTTCTTTTAAAGCTTTGCACGCTTGCACTCCGGAATAATCGAACTCACAGCCTTGGCCAATTACAATTGGTCCTGAACCGATGATTAATATTTTTTGTAAATCACTACGTTTTGGCATGCTGGTTCCTTACCGCATTAATAAAATCACCAAATAAACCTAAAGCATCATGCGGACCAGGGGCTGCCTCAGGGTGCCCTTGAAAACCAAAAATTGGAATCTGCGTGTGCTTAAATCCTTGTAAACTTTGATCAAATAATGAACGATGTGTTACTTGCAACTCTGAATTCAAAGTCGCCTCATGAATGGCATATCCATGATTTTGACTAGTAATTAAAACTTTCTTTGTTACTAAATCTTGTACCGGGTGATTCGAGCCATGATGACCGAAATTCATTTTATATGTTTTAGCGCCTAAGGCTAAACCAAGTAGTTGATGTCCTAGACAAATGCCAAAAATAGGTAATTGCGCAGCAATTAACTGCTGAATGTTTTCAATAATTGCAGTACAAGCAGCTGGATCACCAGGCCCATTGGATAACAAGACGCCATCAGGCTTAAACGCTAGAACTTCACTCGCAGTTGTTTGTGCAGCAACCACAGTTACTCGACAACCAAGATCTACTAAGGATTTTTTTATTTGTTCTTTGACACCGAAATCTAACAATACAATATGTAAATTAGCAGACGGGTTTAAGGTATATGCTTTAGTTGTTGAAACCTGCGCAGTTAGATCAACCCCATCTAGCCCAGGATACTCGCGTGCAGAATTTATCGCTCGTTCATCATCGGTGGTACCAGCCATGATACAACAACGCATAACACCATGTTGACGCAAAATCTTAGTTAAACCGCGGGTATCGATCCCACTAATGGCAATAGTTTTCTGCTGTTTTAAGAATTCCAATAGACTAATATTGGCGCGCCAATTACTGTGAAATTTGGAAATAGATTTTACGACCATGCCACGCGCATAGATTTTAGTACTTTGGGAATCGAGATTGTTAATCCCGGTATTTCCAATATGCGGATAGGTAAAGGTGATAATTTGTTCAGCATATGATGGGTCAGTTAAAATTTCCTGATACCCCGTGAGGGCGGTATTAAAAACAAGTTCGCCAACTGTCATCCCTGAAACACCAACTGAACAGCCACGAAATATCTGCCCCGTCTCTAACGCTAGAATCGCTGACATACTTCACTCCCTTTGGTAAACCAGTCAAGCTGTAGGGCAGGTTACTGGGAATGGATAGCAGTGTCAACATAAGATCTGAGTGCAATTTTTATGGTATTGGTTTTTATTATTTAAGTTAATTGGATACGGGTCCTGCCGCTGTGGCACTCGTAGATAGGTTTACATATTATTCGTCAGTGACAGCTATTAATTCTTTGATGTTTTGAATGGCTCTCGCTTCTATCTGGCGGATTCTTTCTTTAGATACGGAAAATTTTTCAGCCAATTCTTCTAGAGTTGCTTTATTGTCTTCGTTAAGCCAACGATGTTCCACAATGTACAATGAGCGCGGATCAAGTTGCAGTAAAGCATCTTGCAACTTATGCCCCATTTTGTTTTGCCATGCTTCATTTTCTAAAATTTGATCTGGACCAACAGATTTGTGTTCTAAGTATTCTACTGGTGCATAAGTTAAACGATCTGGATTATCATCTGCGTCATTAGGCAAATCAAATGCTGTATCAGCATAAGCCATACGTGCTTCCATTTGCATCACATCTTTCTCTTTTACGCCTAAATCTTTGGCAATTTCAGCAATTTCTTGACTGGTAAGCCAAGTGGAATCCTTTTTCTTAGAGCGCAATTTGAAGAAAAGTTTGCGTTGTGATTTAGTGGTCGCAACCTTTACTATGCGCCAGTTCTTGATCACAAACTCATGAATTTCCGCTTTAATCCAATGCATAGCAAAGGTCACCAAGCGCACTTCTTTCTCGGGCTTGAACTTTTTGACTGCTTTCATTAGGCCAATGGTGCCTTCCTGAATAAGATCGGCCAAGCTGAGGCCATAGCCCATGTAACCTTTCGCAATCCTAACCACATAACGTAAATGGGAAAGAACCAAACTTTGCGCGGCTTGTATATTGTTTTCTTCGTTTAATTGGCGTGAAAACTCGTATTCTTCTTCACGTGTAAGCATTGGGATGGAGTTAGCATATTGAATATAGCTATCCAAGCCGTCCGCAGCAGAAGGTAACCCGCCCTTAGCAGGCACAACTGGTAAATTTTCTTCATTGAAGGAGGAATCGTGCATTTACACACCCAAAGATTAAACTTCAACCAATATATTAATTAAAAGCTATTTTGTCAACTTAGCAACAGTTTATTAGTATACCACAAAATTAATTAGCTTTCGGCGGGGCTTACGTCAACCCCTAATGTTTCTTTGACAAAACGCGTTGCGTCTAAATCTTCTTTTACCCAGTAAAAATAATCAGCTAAATTCCCCATACTATCTTTACTATTTAATCCTGCAACATGCAGAGTAACAGTTTTAAACTGATCTTTAAATTTATTAATAATAAACATACAATCTGGGTTTGCCCTGTCATTAATTAACAACACTGCCAGTTCAGCGTTATTTAATTGATTATCATTAAATAGTTTGAATCCAACATCAAGTAATCTACGTGCGACTAAGAAGCGTTCATCTATACCATCCATCAGTAGCACTTTACGTAGCGCAACCCCTTCAGACTTAACTGGGTAATTAGCAGGCAGCACAAAGCCATTATCTAAAACAATATTGACCGTCTTTATACGCAACGCACTGATTTCCTTGGTGTCATTGCCCTCGCCACGCTTAATAAACAAGGCATGACTTACAAAGTCCAAAGGTATATTTAACTTATTAAAATCGACAAAACTACGCAAGCCTTCTAAAAAATATATGTTATAAATTAAAAATTCAGCCAACATCCGTTTGAGAGGTTTCACATCAAGAGTGGCTTTGAATCTTGCCAACATGGCTGGTTGCTGCAGCAATGCCAAAGCAACTTGTAGTTTCATTTCATCAGTATCTTCTGTTTGAATTAATACAAACCAAACCAAATCTAATTGCACCTCAACTGGAACTTCACCTTGCTCAGTTGTTGCAGAGATTTTCATAACATACTTAGCATTTTCGTCAATGTTTTCACCAACTT
Source organism: uncultured Legionellaceae bacterium (assembly GCA_964409995.1). Taxonomy (GTDB): domain Bacteria; phylum Pseudomonadota; class Gammaproteobacteria; order UBA6186; family Azoamicaceae; genus JAGVLG01. The sequence goes on from CAYPGU010000005.1 coordinate 17,457, forward strand.
TCTGTTTTAGCCAAGTATTGTAGGGTTCAATAATATTCATATCTCTTCCTACCGTTCCCTAAACGCATCATTGAATGTGCGATTAATTGGTTTAAACATATAAGTTAACAAAGACTTTTTACTTGTTTTTATATCAGCAGTTACAGTCATACCAGGAAAGATTAAGTTTTTAGTTGGATCGTCGCCCAAGTAATTTTTAGATAATTTTACATCGCACTTATAGTATGGCTTCTTTTCAGGATCTAAGAACGTAGACGCAGAAATTGATTCCAGCGTGCCTTCGATTGATCCATAAGTAGCAAAATCATAGGTGCCGACCTTAACTTGAACCGGATCTCCCACTTTAATATGCCCAACATCAGTAGTAGAAATCTTTATTTCTGCTACCAACCGAGAGGATATAGGGACAATATTAAACAATTCAGTGCCAGAGGTTACAACATCACCCGCATGCAGATTAAATCCTTTTATTATTCCATCAGTTTCTGCTCGCACCATTAATTGGTTAACTGTTACTTGAGCACGCTGTATTTGTTCACGCACCTCAAGCATCTCTGAGGTATCATCATTTAACTGCTTCAACGCAGCATTATCTTTTTCAAACTCTAATGTTTTTAATTTGTTTTCCAAATCCAAGATCGTTGTCTCAACGGTCGTTCTGTTTTTTTCCGCACTTAACAAATCCCCTACTACTTGCTGTTGTCGCTCCTTAACATTTAACAAATCAACCTTAGAGACAGCCTTTTGCTCGCTTAGAGAATCATACATCTTAACTTGATCCTCAATTACTTGCCTGCGTTCCTGCAAATGGTATACTTGCGACTCTGTGTTTTTTAAATTTTCACGTTCCTGCTGCAAACGACTATCTAATTGTTGGCGATTATATTCACGTTGTTGCATTTCCTGCTGCTGATACATTTGAGCATTTGCTAATTGCAATTTTAACAAGGCCGGCTCTGTTACTTCTTTATACGTTACAATCGACAAAATATCATCTTCTGTTACTTGCCTGCCACTCAAAATAGCTTGCAGTCTAAAAATACTTATTTCAAGTGCATTTTGTCGCTTCTTTAAACGATTCAAATCAGAAGTAGCAGGTTCTGGATTTAATTCAAACAATGGATCACCTTTTTTAACAGTGTCACCATCTTTCACATAGACTTTATAAACAATGCCACCGTCCAAATGTTGTACTGGAATAATTTGGTCCACAGGAATTATCTCGCCTGTACCGCTTGCAACTTCATCTATGTCTGTAAATCCAGCCCAAAACAATAGCACTATTAAAACGAAACACAACACCATCATCGAGGCGACAACAATTCTTGGGCTGCCAGATTCAGCCAAACGTTCAGACATTAGTAAGTGCGAGATACTATGCCGTTTACCTACTTTAGTGGTTGATAACATTTCATCCATCTATAGTAGACTCCTCGGCAAACGCTCTAGCACTTTAGTAGCATCACCAAACAAAGCGACTTCTCCTGCTTCCATATATAATATTTTATCTGCAATCTTTAGATGTGATGGTCTATGAGTTACCCACAGAATTGTACACTCTTTACGCTTAAGGTTAATTACATCTATAAATTTCCTTTCCGTTACTTCATCGAATCCGGTAGCCGGCTCATCTAATAACATTATCGAAGACTTTTTCAAATATGTTCTAGCTAAAGCAATTAATTGTAAAAAGGTAGTAGGGAATTCTTGCGACCTTTGATCTCCCACTCTAGTATCATATTGCTCTGGTAAGCGCATAATATCATCGTGTACTCCTGCCAACATTGCTGCCGCCTGCACTTGTTCGTCAGTTGCGATCATGTTTCCTAGCAAAATATTCTGCTTTATAGTTCCATAAAATAGCTGCACATGCTGTGGCATATAGGATATAGTATGGCGCAACTCGATTGGATCAAATTGCTGAATATTCATATCGTTGATTAATACGCTACCGGCTTGGGGCTTATACAATCCTAAAATTAAACGCAGCATAGTAGATTTACCGGAGCTGTTTTTTCCTGTAACACAAATTAACTCACCAGGTTGCACTACAAAACTAACACCTAGAATTGCTGGCGATAATTCAGGTCTATATTTAAAGGTAACTCGATTGAATTCAATTTTTGCCTTTTCGGCATCATTCACCACTACAACTCTCTCTGTTGTTTGCTCAGTTGGAATGGAGAAGAGCTTATTAACCTGAGAAATACTGTTCGCAATTTGCTCAATTTTTGGCAATGATGCAAAGAATGACTTCATTGGGTTCAAAACCTTCCAAGTTAACATCATAATTGCAATTAGAGCGCCTAGAGACAGATTCCCGTACATGGCAGTAACTGCGCCAAACACTAACATTGAAAGCGCAGCCAACATCATAAACAATTCAGACACAATGCTTAACACAGAATTATAAAATGCATTATCAAAACCATTTTTAGCTAAATTTACTAACATTTCATTAAACTTATTGACCCAAACATTATTTCTGCCAGTTTCCTTAATATCTCGATCCCTAGTAAATGTTTCTAACAAAAATGATTGCTTCAACATATATTGAGCAGCTTGAATCCTAATATATTTATTAACAATCGGATTTGCCACATGGTAGATTGCATAAAAAATCAAACCCAGTATTACTGGGACGAAACCAATCCAGCCACCTAAAGCGAAGATTATGCCTAGAAATACTGCAGCGAATGGAAATTCGCAAGCCATAATCGCAATGTTGCTGGTGAAAAAATCTCTAATATTGTCAAAACTCTTAATACGCGCAATCTGTATTCCCACTGTATTTCCTTCTGTATATGATGGAGACAAATATAACAAATGCCGTATAATGGCTTCGCCAATTGTTTTGTCCATACGTGCACCAATGTATGCCAGGATCTTTGTCCGTGCAAAATCTAAAATTTGCGCACTAAATAGAAATATCAAAATACCAACTAACAAGCTAAAGGCCATAGTAATTGACTGCGATGGAATTACCTTATCATAAATCAACATTATATACAGCGGCACCATTGCCACAAAAATATTGTATACGAGTGTTAGAATAAATATTTGCGCAATCAGTGGTCTGAACCGATGAAAGCTTTCTTTAAATGATTCATTTTGCTTTGTCGCGACCGCCTTATCTATATCAAACAATGTAAAGTGATAAACGGTACCATGCATACTAGATAACTCTATTGATTTCCCAACTCCACTATCACCTTCGACTACAACAACACTATTTGCTTTATCATCCTTGCTAATAATTGCCATCGCCGCACCTGAGTCAGGTATAAACAAACATGGCAAAAAGCTGTTTGGAATTTTATTTAGATGCATATGTGCACTTTCGTTGTTGTAACCTATAGCCGCCATTACGTTTAAAAAGCTTGTCAAATCTAAGTTGTCAGAAAAATGCGGCAATGCTTCTATTAACTGTCGATAGTCGCCATTCCAATTTAAAGCCAACACCAACTCTTCCAAAACATTTACTAAATCATTTGGTTTGGAAAAATGCTGCCGTACGCCACCTTTTACCCAGGTAGCTTTAATTTTATGTGCCTCAGTGTCTTGCACATCTTGCTGTATTGGCTCAACTATTTCCATTTAAACTCTACCACACTACCATTTTCAATTTTAAAATGCCGATCTGCCATCTCTAATAGTGATGGTCTATGCGTTACTAGCACGATTGTACATTTGCCCTTCTTTGATAATAAATATTTACGCAGCTTTATATCAGAATCAATATCAAGAGCTAAATTTGCCTCATCAAACAATATTACTTTCGGATCACCGATCATTGCGCGAACCAGAAGGATTTGTTGCTTATGCCCCTTTGATAATAAATCAATCGTACCGGTCCCAACTTCAGTATTATATGCATTTGGCATTGCCTCAATAATATCGTGCAAACCAATTGCGCGAGCGATTTGCTTTGCTTGCACAGAGTATTTATCCTTTTCAAATAGGGTTAAATTATCTATGATACTTGCATTGAACAACTCGCCATCATCACTCATGTAAGCAACTTGGCGCCTATAATCGTCAAGATCAATATCTCTAACATTTACTCCATCTAATGACAAAGAGCCCTCTTCGGGCTTGTATAGGTTTAGGATTAACAGCATCAACGTACTCTTACCACTAAAAGGTCGACCGTGTATTACAATTGTTTCCTTTGCTTTTATATGTAAATTTGCATTATCAAAAAGATTTCGTTCTGATTCAGAATATCTAAATGAGAAGTTTTCAAGATTTATCTCACCGGCGAAGTTTTCCAATTTACGCAAACCAGCTTTAAACTCTGGCTGAAAATTCATAATAAATTCCAAATCATTTTTTGCAATATTTATTGTTTTTCTCTTTTCTAAATAACTAGCAAGCTTTGTTACCGGCAGCATAAGCTTACCAGCTAATAGAATGGTTGCAGCCAAAC
>CAYPGU010000006.1:0-21879 GCA_964409995.1 uncultured Legionellaceae bacterium
GTGCTTCTAATCCGGTGCTAGCACGAGAGTACACAATCGCTAAGCGTGACATGAATCAAGATCCCCAATACCTAGAGTATTGAGTATATTTAGATTAGAAATTATTCAACATCAGCAATTTCTTCAGGAGAATCAAACTGCCCATTAAGAATTTTTTCTTCGATGGCCGCGGTTTCTTCAGGTGTTGCAAAAATAACGATTACGTCGCCCATTTGTATCTGCATATCCAATTCTGGATCAGTAATACGCTCTGCATCTCTGGTGAGAGCTTTGATGTAGAAGTCTTCATCATCGGGAACAATCGCCGCCAACGGATAGCTAATTGCGTTTGCACCTTCCGGAATAAAGATTGAATGTAGACTCCGTCTGGTTTCTTCCATATCTTCCAGCATGACTTGATCATCTTCACCGCGATACATACCGCGCAAGATTTCATAACGATCAGCATGAATGTTGCGGATCCGATCAATGATCTTTTTGGTTGGTACGCCCAAGGTGAGCAATAAATGCGAAGCTAACATTAAGCTACCTTCTAATGTTTCCGGCACAACTTCGGTTGCACCAGCATCTTGGAAGGCTTTTAAATTTGAATCATCTTGGGTACGCACAAACACTGGTACATCCAAACGCATTTCACGCACATGCTTCACGACATCTAAAGCCGGTCCTTCCTCGGAGAAGGTAACTACCACCATGCGCGCTCTAGATAAGCCAGCTGCGAGTAGAGTATTCGGATGCGTAGCATCACCAAAGAACGCGTGTTCGCCAGCGATTGATGATTTAGACAGACGCACTGGATCCATATCAAGTGCAATCCACGAAATATCTTCTTGATCTAAAAAGCGCGTCACAATCTGTCCAACCCGTCCATACCCGCAAATGATCACATGGTTTTGTAATTCTGCGGCATGATCAGACAATTGAATAGCGCTGTATTCATTTTGCTCTAAATCATCTTTGGTGCGACGGTCAAAGAAATTAATGATTTCTTCGTTGTAACGAATTAAGAGTGGAGCACATAAAATACTTAGCACCACAGCAGAGAATAATATTGGTCGGTGTTCAATATTTAATAAACCTTCATCCATAGCTTCGGTTAAAATCACAAAGCTGAATTCACCACCATGAGCTAAGATAATGCCAGTGCGGAGTGCAGAACGAACGGTTAAGCGCGTAAAGGTCTTTACAATACCTGCAATTAGAATAAATTTACCCACAATTATGGCAAATAGAATTAATAATACAGGTCCGATATAATTGTGCAGCTCAGATAATTCTAAATGCGCTCCGATAACGACAAAAAATAGCCCTAGTAACATATCGCGGAACGGACGAATATCCAGCTCAATCTGATGCCTGAATTCAGTTTCGCCGAGCATTAAACCGGCCAAGAATGCGCCCAAGGCCATAGATAAGCCTAGATAATAAGTTACCCCAGCAGCACTAAGTGCAACCAATACGGCTGCCATCATAAATAATTCAGTAGAACGCGCTTTGGCAACTTCGTGAAACAATGGTTTCAGCACCCATATGCCTAACAAAGTCATGCTAACAAATGCAAACAGCCCTTTGATTACCGTTAATAAGAAAGCCATGTAGAGTTGATTAGATTCGCCGCTTGCGAAAGCAGGAATTAAAATCAAGAAACCTACAGCAGCTAAATCCTGGAACAATAAGATATTAATTGCCATGCTACCAAAAGGGCTATTTTGTTCTTTTTGTTCAGTTAATTGTTTTACGACTAAGGCTGTTGAAGATAAAGCTAAGCCGCCGCCGACTAATATGCTTTGAATTATATCTAAACCGAAGAACCAACAGCACGCTGCTGCAACGAGTGTACAAACGAAAACTTGCAGGCCACCGACTCCAAGTAATATACGTCTGGTTGCAATAAGTCTCGGGATAGAAAATTCTAGCCCTAAGGTAAACATTAGGAAAACAATCCCGAATTCAGCGAGGGTATTAAGATCTTCAATGGTTGATAGCCAACCCACCCCACCTGGGCCAACGATCATCCCGGCGGTCAGATAGCCAATAATTGCAGGTAAATGTAAACGTCGGCAAATCACTACGCAGATAACTGAGCAACTCAGGAGGATTAGTATATGTTTAAAAGTTTCCATAAGTGCCTAGTTAGCCTATTTAGCTGATTCTGTATTTAGCTCCATTAATTTTTGCTCAAGGTTCTCGACCATAAGTCTAGTTTTACGCAAAACTTGCAGTTGGATTTCAAATTCTTCACGTGTCACTAAGTTTAGTCGCTTGACCGCCGTATGCACCAATTGTTGTACTAATTGTTTGGCTGGGGCATTATTAAGTTTGCTGTCGTTATGGTTAGACATAAGCTGCTCTGAGCGGTTGAACTTAAGTAGACTACCACATTACTGCGCAAAAGAAAAGGAAGTATGTTATCTAGAATTTTTTATGCCATTCGCGAGGGATGGCACTTTAGGGCACAATTAAGCCGATATTGCACAGATCCAAAGTTGCAATTGCCTAGTATATTTGAATTGACTCCAGCCTTTATCCAGCAGCAGGGTATCAAGGTACTGGTCTTGGATTACGATGGGGTTTTAGCCGCACATGGCGAGCCAATACCGCGCACAGAAGCTGTTGTATGGTTAGAAAAAGCCAAAAAGCAGTTCATGTTAGATAAGATATATATTTTATCGAATAAACCTAAATTAGAGCGCCTAGAATATTTTCAAAGTAATTTTCCGGAAATTAGCTTTGTTATTGCTGCGCGCAAGAAACCTTATCCGGATGGGCTGCAACAAATCTTGCTTGATGCGCAAGTAAAACCGACACAAGCATTATTATTAGATGATCGACTCTGCACAGGCATATTAGCTGCGACCATTGTGGGTGTGCAGGCGCTGTTTATAACTAAGCCCTATATAAATCTTAAAGGCCAAACCTTTAAAGAGCTTGGCACTAAGTTTATGCGGTGGCTTGAAAAAACCAGTCTATCTGTAGTAAAAAACTAGATTGCCAAAAAAGAAGAATGTAAGTAAACTAATAACGTCTTAAATTCGAGGGGAAACTGATGGCCTTTGTGGTAACAGAAAGCTGTATAAAATGTCGTTATACCGATTGCGTAGAAGTATGCCCAGTGGATTGCTTTCATGAAGGGCCCAACTTTCTGGCTATTGACCCAGATGAGTGTATCGATTGCGCTCTGTGTGAACCTGAGTGCCCAGTTAATGCCATCATGTCGGAAGACGAAGTGCCAGAAGATCAGCAGAAGTTCATCGCCTTAAATGCAGAGCTTGCCAAAAATTGGCCGGTAATAAATTCAAACAAGGGCGGTATGCCAGATGCTGAGCAATGGAAAGACGTAAAAGATAAATTACAATATTTAGACAAAGGATCTTAGATTACTGGGCGTGCTTTTATTCCATATCTATTACTTACATCTTGTAATGAATTTTCGAAATCGACACGCTTAGTCATAAATAACTCACCCAAAGTATTTAAATCTCGCGTAAATTCAATCTTACAATCATTAAAAGATTGGAGTTTGCCATATTTTTTATTGAAGTCTAGGACAAAATTTAAGGTTGGTTGCATCGTTTCTTTAAATTGTTGACTTATGGCAACGGTAGTTTTCCCATCCCCATTCTTTATGAGCTCATTCATAATCATGAAGGCAGAAAATATATACTCGACTAGGTTTTGGCAAAATTTCTGCGGAGTTGTTTGTTCGTGTGTAAAGGTAAGCTCCGTGCGGGGGCGTAGGTTCTCTCCCAAAATGGAATATAGGCGATCTAGCTCTGTGCCGCATTTGAGTAAATCTGGTACACTGGTGCTGGCAGGTATTCCTTGGTCAACGGGTTGTTCTTGTAGTGCCATTTTGCTTTTCCTTGCTTGAGTTCGTACTTAATCATTAAGTACCATTGTTTCATGAAACTAAGTTATTGAGTATCATCAATAACACATTCCCTACCTATTCCTAATTCTATTCGTATTGTGCGTCAAATCTCAAGTATTTGTCAGCCAAAGGCGTTTTTTAAGTTAGGTATTATAATATGATGCGAAATATCTATCACTATAACCCTTTGTTTTTAAAGCAAAAAAACTGGAAAGGCAACTCAGTCGCGAGATAATTATTTATGGGGTTTCCTAATTTTGTTGTATTGAGGTTTAATTTTGGTTTGGTATGCTGAAAGTGTCAGGGATAATAACTTGATAAGTTCAGGATGAACTTAGGAATCGATCAAGGGAATTGGTCAGGACAAGGAATTGTCCAATTAGAATAAAAAATAAGGTTAGAGATAACCAGCAGCATAAATGGGACAAAGGTGGTTAGCTCCGCCTTTTTTTTTGCCTATTGTTTTGTCTTTAAATAATACAAATATGGTAGCAAAATGCAGAACAAACCAAAAACAATCACTCCCCAACCTGCAAGCGAAGTGCCTAAGAGTGTGAAATCTATACTGGCGCAATCACTAGAGCCATGAATAGCAGTTTTCAAGGCTTCTAAAAATGGGTATGTTTCAATTAAACGACGGAAACTTGCACTACAGGATATATGTTCTGAGGTCGAATAGTATTGCAACCAAAATTGGCGTCCAGCTAGAAATAGTCCGCTGATAGCAACTAATTCTGCAACCGAAATATAAATCCATCCCCAAAATTTAGAAAATTTAACTATCATACCAAATAAAAACACACACCCTAACTCCAAAAATACTATACGTTGTAATTCACACAACGGGCATGGGGATACGCTAAAGTTATTTTCGATATAGATTGCTGAGCCTAAAGCTCCGGCGCAAATTAAAAAACCAATAAAGGATAAAGATCGTAGAGAGATTTTTGCCATGTGTTTGCTCAATTTGGGATCAATTAAGACAAGTATAGATCATTTAGGGAGGAGATCCCCGTCCCGGATCGTGCGCTTTGGCGCGTCCGGGATGACTTCTATGCGTCGGGGACTACAGTAACTTTAGAATACGATCTGCAAACGTGCACCAAGACTGCTTACATTGCGGTGATCTTTGTATGCATTTGCTGGCTGACCATAAAGTGAACCTGGGTAATTACGGTGTTGTTTAGAATACACATATTCAGCAATAACCTTGACGTTGTTATTTGCATACCAGCCTAAGCTTGCTGTGGTGTTGTGTGCTAAACCACCAAATATATCTTTGTCGTTTAAGGTTATAAAGCTATAACGCGCAGATACTTCCCATGCACCATAAGAATGTGTAGGTTTGATTTGACCCAAGGTACCATTTGATTTCTTTAATGGGCGTGATTCGCCAGTCAAAATATAGCTGACTTGTGCATGATAACCATTAAATGTTAAGTCATCGCCTTGTTTCACAAATACGCTTGAACCGGCACCAGGTGGATTCCACTTACCGCGAGCTACCCAAACTTTTTGGTACTCAGCTGCACCGCTCCATGGACCGTAGATTCCTAGCATTTCTAGATCAACAGTCTTTTGGTTTTTAGCAGCGATTAATATAGTGGTGTTTGGACCAACAGGTGCTGTACTTGTTGAAAAGGATGCTGTATCCAATAAAGTTGTGCTGTTTCCAGAACGCATTTCCGGAACTGCTCTAAATCTTAAACCGGTATTGCTATATTCTTGGATGTGCCCTGAAGCTCCAACTTGAAATACACGACCAGTATCAGAGATTGGTGCCCAAGTAAAACGAGCACTTAATTGCCACAAATCGCGTTTTCTAATTATACCGCTGGATGAAGTGGCATATGATGGCGCAAATGTAGCGTTACCAGCTTTAGGCTGTTGTGTAATAGCTACAGTTAAGGAGTAGTTATTATTATAAGTGTTACCACTAATACCCAAGCCATTTTGTGGACCGAAAGTATAAGTACTCATATTACGTTCGAGGAACGGAATCCACTTAGAACTTTCTGCGCAATTCAAACAGAAGCCTGGCGAAACTTGACCAACAGAAAAGGTGAAGTTCGGCATTAAATTTTGTAGGCCCCAATATGTCAAGAATGCATCATCAATAGCAACAGTGCGGGTTTGTGCGCCGTAATCAAATGCGAGAGTGTATGTAAAATTTTCACCTACGCCACCGTTTAATGTAACACCGACATCACGGATGAAAGCACCGCTTCTATACGAACCAATACCTTGTTGATTGTAAGGTTGAATAGGCGAGGCAGCTGTTTCGCCAAAGTATTGTCTTTCATCGATCTTTACGACACCGCTGATATTAAACCAGTATCTATCGCATTTTGGATTACCAACCTGCAGACCGCCATCAGTCGCAACGCCTGGAAGATCTGCAAAAGCAGCTACCGGAAACATTACAGAAAATAAACTGACGAGCAGAACAAGCACGGTGGATTTAAAATTATGTATCATATTAATTCCTATTTTTCTAAGTCATCTCGCTTTTCGAGGTGCTATTCTAACCTAGTTATTGACTAAAAGAAAATAGGAGTAAGAAAATTAATGATATTTTGAATTAAATTCTGAAACGACCAATAAAAGTACTACTAGCTGAGCCTGACATGATTAAGTTATTATTATTTAGTTCGATACATAATTCGCCATGTTGGAACATAACATATGCTTTGTGATCAAGTAAGTTTAATGATTTTCCAGCTAGCAATATAGCGCAAGCGGCTGAACCGCAGGCTAAAGTTGGTCCGACGCCGCGCTCGTAAACGCGAACTTTAACTCGGCTGCGATCCATTATCTGTACAAAACTAATATTCGCTCCTTGCGGGAATATATTATCATTAGTGAGTTTCTTTCCCCACTCAATAACTGGTGTGCTATTTAAATCATCTACAAAACAAACACCATGTGGATTACCAACTGACACCGCATAAATTTGTTCGGGTAAACCAGGATAGCTAAGCTTGTGTGGTGTAACCGCAGTGTAATTAGTTCCAAGATTAACCTTGATTAGATTATTATCTTCAAGATTTACAGTCATTAGACCGGCTAAGCAATCAGCAAGTAAGGTTGATTTATTTGATAATCCAGAATCGCGGAAAAACTTGGCTGCGCAACGCAGCCCGTTGCCACATTGCTCAACTTCTTGGCCATCGGCATTAAATATTCGATAAAAGAAATCAGTTTCAGGTTTGGTTGGTGGAGTAATTAAGATAACTTGATCACAACCGATGCCAAATTTACGATCCGCAATACGCACGATTTGATTTTTTTGTAACCTGGCGCCTTGCGTAATTAGATCTATAACTACAAAATCGTTACCCAGGCCGTGCATCTTCGTAAAATTAACTATCATGTTGTTGTTTGGTTTCCTCAGGCGGCAGATATAAAGGGCCACTTTGCCCACATGCCATTAAGGTTAGACTGCAAAGTAGCATACTAGCAACATATAAGAAGCGTAATTTAGACATATTTTACTCCGAGCTAAAGTTTACCTTAAATTATTGCTCTTAAACAGGTATCCTATTAAGAGGCTCGAGTTACCAGATTGGAAGCAAAATGACTAATAAAGAATATTACAAAACCGAACCGCATGGACAGGCGAATGCAAGTGTAATTTGGCTGCATGGTCTTGGTGCAAGCGGCGATGACTTTGCTGGGATCGTAACAGAGCTAGGCTTGCCAACTAATCATGGTGTGCGATTTATCTTTCCTGACGCGCCATTTAAAGCGATTACGATCAATCAAGGCTTGCAAATGCGCGCTTGGTATGACATTTATAATTTTGATTCATTACATGCTAGGGAAGACGCCAAAGGTCTTGAAGAGTCGCAACTATTGATTCAGAGCATGATCAAGCATGAGATAGATTCTGGAATTGAGAGCAAGAAAATAATTCTAGCTGGATTTTCGCAAGGTGGTGCAATGGCGCTCTATGCAGGCTTGCGTTACCAACAACCATTAGGCGGCTTGATTTCCTTATCTGCGTATCTTCCTTTATCAGACATATTTGATGCTACGCAATTTGTAGCCAATCAAGCCACACCTATTTTTATGGCGCATGGTGTTTTTGATCCAATTGTACCTTATGGGTTGGGTCAAACTGCGTATAAAACTTTAACGAAAGAACAATACAATATTGCTTGGCATTCTTATCCAATGCTGCATACAGTTTGCCCGCAAGAGATTGATGCGATTGGAGCTTTCATACGTGGATGTTTGGGTTATGCTTAAAATTTTATTAGTGGTTGATACACCGCAACAAGTACAGAAGTTACGCGCTACTTTGCCAGAAAGTATGCAGGCAATGGTCTGTGCAACCGCCACAGCACAAACGCTGCAAGCAAAAATAATTGAACAAAATCCTGATTTTGTCTTGATGAGCCCAAGTTTAATCCCTGTATCTAAAGATATAGCTAAAATATCCAAGCATACCCGTGAGTCGATTCGCGCCAGTACGCACCAAGGAATACAATTAGTGCCGGTGACCGATGTCTTATATTTTCAAGCCGAACATAAATATGTTACAGCCTTTCATACGCGTGGACAGTTGTTGATTGAAGATACATTGAACAGCTTGGAACAAGAATTTACCGCGAGTTTTGTGCGCATTCATCGTAACACGTTAGTTGCGATTGCAAAAATAGAACAATTATTGAAGGAGGCTGACGGACGTTATTATATTAAAGTAAGTGGTTTAAATACTAAATTATCAGTTAGTCGGAGACAATTACCAACCGTGCGTAAAGCTATATTATGTTTGTAAGAGGTAAAGAGTTAACTATCGTTTCGCGTCAAAGTCGATTGGCAATGCGGCAAGCAAATATTGTCGCTGACCGATTAGTTCTGCTTTACCCCGATCTGCGCATTCAAATCGAAGGCATAACAACAAGTGGTGATGAAATTCTAGATCAGGCGCTAAATAAAATTGGTGGCAAAGGGCTATTTGTAAAAGAATTAGAACATTATTTATTAAATAATAAAGCGGATATTGCTGTACACTCAATGAAAGATATGCCAGCGCATTTACCTGATGGTTTGGCAATTGGTGCGATCTTGGAGCGGGCTGATGTGCGTGATGTATTCGTAAGTGAGAAATATCCTAGTCTGCAAGAATTGCCGGTTGGGGCTGTTGTCGGGACTTCAAGTTTACGTCGTCAAGCACAAATTTTGGCAATTCGACCGGATGTAAAAGTACAAACCTTGCGCGGCAATGTAGAAACCCGTTTACAAAAATTACAATCTGGGCAGTACCATGCAATTATTTTGGCCGCTGCTGGTTTGGAGCGTTTGGGCTTGCAAAAATGGCTCCAACATCCACTCCCAATTGATGTCATGCTGCCAGCGGTTGGGCAAGGAGCATTAGGAATTGAATACAATACTACTAACACTGCGGTGCAAGACTTAATCGCGCCACTAAATGATCTTAATACGGCAATTTGTGTGCAAGCTGAGCGAACGATGAATGCAATTTTAGATGGCGGCTGCCAAGCACCGATCGGAGCCCTGGCAGTAATAAATGAGAACGAGTTAATTCTGCACGGATTAGTTGCGCATCCAGATGGTAGTCTTTTTTATCAAGTGCAAACAAATGGCAATATTGCAGATGCTGTTTTAATCGGTGAACAAACGGCTGATGCATTGTTAGCCAAGGGTGCTGGACAAATTATTTCCCAACTGAAACATACTTGGCAATCAGATGGATAAGTCATTGCGGGGTGCAAAAATATTGCTCACCCGGCAATTAGAGCAATGTGCAAGTTTAAATGCCCAGATTGCTAGTCTAGGCGGCATAAGTATTAACGTGCCCATGTTTGCGATTGAATCCACTTTGGATCAAAACAAAATTTGGCAAATTCAGCGCGGTTTGAGCTTAACTAGCATGGCTGTATTTGTTAGCTCCAATGCAGCTAAGTTGTTGCTCTCGCATCTTAGCTTGGATTCAAATTTGCTCTGCGCATGCGTGGGGCCCGCTACCGCAGAATATTTATTAACCGCTGGCTGCAAACAAGTAATTTTTCCACAGACTAAGCCGTATGATAGTGTAAATCTAATCAAGCAAATGCAATTAAATAACCTAAATTTGGCAAATCGGTATATAATGGTATTTACTGGCGAAAACGGCAATCGACTCATAGTCGAAGAACTACAAAGTTTAGGTGCCGTGGTTGAGGTTATTGAGGTATACAAACGAGTTATGCCAAAGCTATCCGAGCAAGAGGTTGCAGAATTAACGCAGTTACCCTTAATTGATATGGCGTTGGTTACTTGCGTGACTAGCTTAATTAACCTTAAAACTTTAGCTTCAACACTTAGAGTTTTGTGGCAAAATATACCCTTATTGGTAGTTAGCCGCCGGATCCGTGACCATGCTCTAGGGTTGGGTTTCTCGAAAGTGTATACTGCAAGCAGCATGACAGACGCGGATATTATTTCCGCATTAATTGAATGGCATAGCGTAAATCAACAGGTGTAACATGCAAGAAAAGGAAAAAGCAAAAAAAACATTTAATTTTAAATTTGCTCTATTAATTTTTATCTTATTGTTAGGCATGATTGCTATAGGAATTGTTGGTAAGGATTATTGGCTAAAATATACCCAAGAGCAGAAATTTATTAAGCAACAACTTGGATTGTTATCTGAAAAGCAAGATGCAATTAATAACTTAGAAAGCAAGTTTGATACCATCGAGAAAGACTTGCAGATGTTACGCGATAAAACACCAACTTCGGAAATTCAAGCCCAAACTATTGCGCAAATAAAAGATGCTTATTTCCTAACTAGAATTGCTGACGATCGTTTGCTGTATAGTAACGATGTGCAAACTGCCAAACAGTTATTACAATTAGCTCAAGAAAGATTGGCAAATATTAATACTCCGGCCGCAGAAAAAGCACGTGCGATTTTAATTGCTGATCACAAAAAGCTCGAAGAAGTAAATTATCCCAATATGCAAGAGATTCAAGATCGGCTGGCAGTATTGGATAGTTTAATTAACACTTTACCAGTTCGTACTACACATGATTTGGATGATAATGCCCAAAGCAAAAATTATAAGCCGAAGCAAAAAGTCCCAGCTAATGTAGATAAGAAATGGAAACAATCTTTAAATAATATTATTGAAGATTTAAAAAATGTTGTACGGGTACGGAAGAAAACTGAAATTGATCCAGCCTTGGCATATGTGAATGAAGAAATAAATCGAGCGCAGTTTAAACTGCTAATTGAGCAAATACGTTGGGCTGTGTATTATCGAGATGGCGCAGTTTATCAGCGTAGCATTAAAAGCGCGCAGCAATTACTCACGATCACCTTTGATTCAAGTAATGAAGATGTAAAGAAATTTTCCAATACCTTGAATGAGTTGGCAGCTACTAAAATTCAAACCAATGTGCCAAATATTCAAGATTCAGTTAAAGCCTTACAGGCTCTTATAGTCGGGTAATATTATGCGTTTATTATTTTATATATTTATTTTGTGTTTAACAGTTTGGGCCGGATTTTTCTTGTATCAAAATCCGGGTGATATTCAATTATCTTATAAAGATTTGGTAATTGATATGCCGCTTTGGTTACCAGTGCTGGGTGGTATTGTTGCCTTGTTGGTGATCACGTTAGTATCGAGCTTTTTTGCTTCTATTTATCGTGCGTATCGCAAATTTAAGGAGTGGGTAACTGGTTCAACTATTCGTTCAGTAATGAAAAATTCCAATCAAGGCTGGCTGGCCTTTGCCGAAGGTGATTGGGAGCGCGCTGAACATTGTATGTTGAAGGCTGCCAAATATAGTGATTTTCCTTTGCATTATTATTTAGCTGCCGCGCAAGCTGCGCAAGAAATGGGTGCGATTGAAAAACGCGATACCTACTTGCATCAAGCCTATACTTTGAGCCCAGATGCAAAATTAGCCGTAGGTTTAACCCAGGCGCGTTTGCAGTATGCGGAAGGGCAGTACGAATATTGCCAAGCAACTTTGCAGAGCTTGCAGAAGAATTCTCCGCATAATCGATTATTATTAAAATTATCTGCGGATGTATTTGTTGCAACTGGGCAGTGGCCAGAATTAGTTGAATTATTGCCGCAATTGAAAAAATATAATGCTTTACCAGCAGATGGTTTCAAAGATCTAGAAGTTAAAGCTTATAATTACACTTTGCGCAATGAAGCTAAAAAATCCGGCAAGCAAGGCTTAATTGCGTATTGGGATTCTTTACCGAAGCATGTGCGTTATCACTTGGAATTAATCGAGCAATATGCACAATTGCTTGTGACTGTTAATGCTGAGAATGATGCGGAACAGATCATTCGTTTAACGCTTAAGAAGCAATGGGATCCAAAACTAGTGCGTTTATATGGCATGGTTACAAGTACGGATTTGAATAAACAAATATCTGCAGCTGAGTCTTGGCTCAAAAATTATTCTTCCGATCCAATTTTATTATTAACATTGGCTCGATTGTGTATTGCAAATAAATTATGGGGCAAAGCACGTAATTATTTAGAAGCAAGTATCGCAATAGAACCAAATCCCGATACTTATGCAGAGCTAGGCCGTCTATTGGGCTTCCTTGGTGAGCAACAGAAATCCTTGGAATGTTATAAGACCGGGTTGATGGAATTTGCTTCAGTATTGTCGTTGGAGCAAGGGCAGCGCTCATCAGGATTTTTATACGGAGATAAAAATGGCTGGTGATGATTTTCCTGGAACGCCAGGTCAATTTGTTAATGTACAACAAGATCCTGGAACGCCAGGACAATTTGTTAATGCGCAACAAGCTCATGGTACACCAGGAGTGTTTTTTCAACAAGGTCCAGGATTTAATCAAGGTGCTGAAAATTGGCCTGGCTCACCAGGAATGATGGGAAAGTTTGCCCAATATCCTATGGAAGTGATCGGTGTAGAATATGTAAATATTTTTAGCCAGCTTGTGGACGGTATAGTTAGATATTTTATAGTGCCCTCGACACAAGAAGGGCCATTTTTTCCAGCTAATTCTGCGCTTACAAGTATTCCATTAAGTGATCAAACGAGAAATGGATTATATTTTGGTGATAGTTGTAATTTACCTATTTATACAACAAATAGCGCGCGTACTTTAGCATATCTTCTCGGGCCAGATTCAGACGGCGAATTCCTAATTCTTTCTAAAATCAATAATGGTTTTTCCCTTTCAAACTATAACATTGACGAAAACCCTGATTTTAAAATCAGTGATCAAGTTGTTTCAAACTTATTAGATTTTTTAAAAAACGTTATCTCTTGTCTAGATTCGCCTCAAGTTGTTATAGATAGAATAAATTCTATAGATATTAATGCTTTAGCTTCACAGGAAAGTGCAATCTTATTAACATTACACAATTTTATTGTTGATAAACCAGTCGGTGGTCGAGAAAAAGTTTTAAACATCCTTAATCTATTGTGCTCTACGGTAATACCACCAGAAAAGGCAAATGTAGAGCTTGTAGATGAATTAGCAAAAGCACTTATCGTAAAAATGCCAGATTCACTAGAAAAATTAACAAAACTTGGACCAATTATACAATGGCTGATTGACAAGGGTGCGTCAGATGAAATTGCAGGAATGGATTATGAAAGATACTTAGCCGAACTACAATCTAAATATTCTCCTAGACCTTCGACTTGATGCGAAAAAGTTAAAGTCCTGCTGCAATCGGTACGGACATAAGGTTATGGAGTTTTTTCCTTATGTAAATTGGGTTAACTGTTTCCATTGAATCAATGACGTTTAATACATGATTAACATTAAATTGATCATTTAATGAATCTTGCAGGGTGAAATTTAGGGCTATCGGACCACGGACATTCAACATAGTAATGTAGCCTTTAAATACATTGCTTAGCTGAGTGAACAGGCGCATGGCTGTTTCTTGTTTAGAAGTTGATAAATAAATGCCGATTTCGTTATTACTATATTTCTCAAATAATAGCCGAGAAATAATTTTATCTTCACTAATATTTTTGTATTCTTGACGAAAAAGAATGGATAGTACAGATTTTTGTTCTATAGCTTGGAAAGATAAGAATCCATCTTTAGATCTATCGAAACTTTTGCTTTCCTGCCAAATCCAAAAACTACCATTGCCTTTCATTAGATATTCCTTTTAAATAATTAATAATCATGTAATACTTTCTCTATGTCAATCATTATGGTGAAAAATTGAGTATAAGTAGAAATGGTTTTGTATTCGTTACCCCTGTATGGGGCACCTATGTGCAAACTTTTTTAGAGATTTGTTTACCATCCATGCTAGCGCAAGGAAACTTACCCGCGATTACAGTCCAAGCAATTTACTTAATTTTTACCACCAAGGAAGGTGAGAGAGAGCTGCTAAACAGCCAAGTATTTGCGCGATTAAAGCAACTAATGCCGGTAGAAATTTATCATATCGAACTTGGGAATAAGGATGCATATAAGATCATAACTGAGTGTCATCAGATTGCATTTAATTTTGCTGATGCTAAGGATGCTGGGGTATTTATCGCCATGCCTGATTGTGTGTATGCAGATAACTATTATATGCATTTGCAAGAAAAGGCATTGGCTGGAGCATGCCTGATCTCAGTACCAAATTTTCGAATTAATTTAGAAGATTCGCGCTTAGAGCTGATCAATTTACTCGATCCCAATAAAACTTTAACCATTGATTCTCAATCTTTAATGCAAATAGGAATGCGTAATCTACATCATATGACTAAAGCTCATATCTGGGAGCATACAGAAGGATATCTATTACCTAGCACGATATTCTGGCGAGTAGCAAATAACGGTGGTTTATTAGGAAGATATTTCTATGCTTGCTTTAGTTATGTATATCCAGAAAATAAATATACCCAATTATACGGAACTATGGATTTAGATTATATTTTTCATGCATGCCCAGATCCAGCTACGCATTATGCATGTACTAGTTCGGATGATGCATTAGTGCTAGAAATGACCACTAAAGACCGTTTTTGTGCCGGTTTCCCTAAAGTATTTATTGAGCATTTGCAATACTATGCGGAACATTTGAATGAATATCAAATAGATCATAGTCGTCATTTGTTTAAGCTGTCCACTGGATTAGCCTCCAAGGATGATTGGAAACGTGCCATGGACGAATCAATGGAGATATTCGCAAAGGTGCATGCACATTCCCAGGTCAGCTAGATGTTGCAAACCTACTTCCCTCCTCTAAACTTAAAGGTAATTCAGTAAACCACGGTGCAAGTTGTGCGAGAAAGGATTCTCTATTTAGCAATTATTTGCATCTTAGTAAGTAAGTCTGCTTTTGCGGTGATCTATACGGTTACTGATGCCGCTGATACCGACACTGTTGGTACATTGCGTTATGCAATCAATCAATTAAACCTTACTGGCGCGACTACGGGCGGCTCACCTGCTACTGACAATGCTATCAATATTGATTCAGGATTAACCATCACACTTACTGATCATCTGCCGG
The DNA here is from genome assembly GCA_964409995.1 of uncultured Legionellaceae bacterium. Lineage (GTDB taxonomy): Bacteria > Pseudomonadota > Gammaproteobacteria > UBA6186 > Azoamicaceae > JAGVLG01. The sequence goes on from CAYPGU010000006.1 coordinate 15,355, forward strand.
TGATTCAAAAGGGCGTGACTATTACTGGTGCCGGTATAGGCGACACTATTGATGGCACAACAAACTATCGAATCTTTGCTACTTATCAAGCTTCATTAAAATTAGACAATCTTACTTTAAATCAAGGTAGAGCTTTGGGTGGCGCAGGCTCTACAAATTCTGGTGCCGGGGGTGGTGGTTTAGGAGCCGGGGGTGGTGTTTATATTGCACCTGGTCAAACTTTAGATATAACTTTTACGCAAATTAATAATTGTCTGGCCCAAGGTGGTGCAGGTGCTACTGGCTCTTCTGCCATCGAGGTTACCCATGCCGCGGGTGGTGGCGGTGGTGCAAGTTTTACAATAAATGAGAGTAACAAGGATGCTAGTTCACAAGAAGGTGGTGGCGATAATCCGGGCAGCACAAACGTAGGTGGTAATGCAATTCCAGGATTTAGCACCGGTTATGGTGGTGGTGCTGGCGGTAATAGTTTACAAAACACTGGCGGAACTGGTGGTGGCAATGGCGTGGGTGGCAATGTCTCAACTACTGCGGCAGGAAATGGCGGTAGTTTTGGCGGCGGCGGTGGTGCAGGAGATGGATTAGCAAGTGCCGGCGGTGGTGGTAATGGTGGTGGATCGGGTGCAACGGATAATTCAGGTGACGGCGCTGGCGGTGGTGGTGGTTATGGTTCGGGTGGCGCGGGTGCTTTTAGTTCTGTTAATCCGGCAACATTTAACGGTGGTGGTGGCGGTGGCGGATTTGGTGGCGGTGGTGGTGGATCTATATTTAATTCAAATGTTTAAGGTACTTCCTCATCAGTTGTGGGCGGTGTTTGGGGCGGTGGCGGTGGTGCTGGTTCAGTAAATGGCGGTAGTGGTGGTTATTATGGTGGTAATGGCGGCGCTAGTGATCCTGTAACTGGTCTTGGTGGCGGTGGTGGTGGTGGCGGCGCTGCAGGTGGTGCGATCTTTGTTGCTGGCGCATTACGCATTGGTGATAGCGTATCAATGAGCTCAAACACTCTTACCGCTGGTCTTGGTGGTGCGGGGGCTGGAACTAGTAATAATGGTGGAAATGGATCTACATTAGGACCAGATGTGCTTTTATTTCAAAGTGCCACTGCTACATTTTACGGTGATAATAATCAAACAATTTCTTTTGGCCTGTATGGCGATCCGCTAGCGCCAGCAGCTAATATTGATGGCGGTATAATTATTAATCTTAATGTTCCTGCTAGTGCAATCACGCTAAGTAATACAGCCAATAGTTATCGTGGGCCAACAACTGTTACTGCAGGTACTTTAAAAGGTGGTGCATTAAATGTATTTGGCAGCACTAGTGCCTTAGTTATGGCCAATACCGCTACTGCAATTTTTGATTTAAATGGTTTCAACCAAACAGTCGGTTCGTTATCTGGCGGGGGTGGTAGCGGCGGTAATATAGCTTTGGGAGCTAATACTTTAACCGTCAATCAATATGTTGCGGGCACATACTCTGGAGCCTTTAGTGGTACCGGTGGTTTAACTCTGTCGAGTGCGAGCACTAGTGCCTTAACATTACAAGCCATAGGCTATTCAGGCGCTACCACAATTAATGGTGGAACATTGATCTTCAATGGAGTTGCTAATACAACGAGCGCAATTCAAATTAATTCTGGCGGTACTTTAACAATTAGTACACCATCTTCCACCTCTCAATCAATAACCAATATGGGCACTTTAAATTTAGTTGCAGATTTAAACGTAGCAATAAGCACCAATATCACTAGCAGTGGCGGTGGTGCTGTAAATGTAAGTGGCAATCGAAATATAGGTGCTGGTGATTATATAAGCTCAGGGGCTACTAATTTAACTATAACCACTGTTGGTGTTAATGACTCGCTAACCGGCACAGGTAATATAATTCTCAATAATGGTACGGTAAATATAACTTCAAACTATGATGCAAGTTTTACTACAACAAATACTTGGACTCTCATAGAAGCGCCGTCTATTTCACATTCTGCTACGGTGGTAAATGTACCGGATACACTATTTGATAGCTGGTCGCATAATAATTTTGCTGGTAATAAATTAATCTTGACGTATTCGCGTGGTGATCTAACTGTTGCCGCAAATGAAGGCGTAAACATGCAAATTGCTACGGCAATTAATGCTATGCCCGGCACTACACCTGATCAGGTGACACTACTAAATGCTTTCTTTACATCGCAATCAAGAACAGATTTTAATAACGATTTACAACAAATGCTGCCAAATCTTAATGCGGTCGCACCAAATATCGCGGTACAAAATGCGGTGTTTACTAAGGTTGAAACACGCATGACAACCGTGCGAGATGATACAATATCTTCTTTTGTTTCTGGCTTGAATGCTGGCGATGTGTGTCCGGATACTGCGGTTTGGTTGGGCGCTTTTGGTAGTAAAGCGCGGCAACAAGTCATAGGCGATAACCCTGGTTATAGATCAAATTCTTATGGACTTATACTGGGCGTTGATACCGATAGACATAGAGGCGGAGTATATGGTTTTGGACTTGCATATTCGCGCACCTTGGTGCATCAATCAACCTATAATGACGTTGTTACCGCTGTGGATGGTTATCATGCTTTAATGTACGGGTCTATGCCGTTTAGACGTAATACTTTTTTTGAGTGGATCGTAAATGCTGGATTTAATAATTACAGTGGTAGTCGCGCAATTAATGTGAATGGCGTGGTTATGAGTACTAATTCCACTTACAATGGCGCGCAAGCAGGTGGGCGGATAAATATGGGCAAGCATTATTATTTGCCTAACACTTCACGTATCTCGCCCTTGTTAATGCTGCAATATTTTGTAACTTATCAGCCATCATATGATGAATCAAATAGCCCCGCGGCCTTACATGTGCAACCATTACATTTTCAGAATATTTTAACTTTTGGCGGTGGCGCAAGATATTCGTTTCCAGCTACTGAACAGTGGATGATAGATATAACTGAACTGCGCGCTTTGGTAACTTATGATGTGTTAACTTCCGACAATACCGTATCTTCTAATTTCTTGCTGGGAAGCAGTAGCTTTGTTGTCGCAACCACGCCAAAACGTTGGGCTTTAAGATTGGGCGCTGATGTTGGTTTTGCGATTACTAAAAGATCAAACGTTCAATTTTCTTATGATCTAGAATTAAGAAAAGAATATTATGACAATGCTATTTTGTTGAAAGTAGCGTATTTGTTTTAAGTAGCCAGCGATTTTATTGGCTGCATACATGAGGTCCACACTAGGTTACAATTTGTATAACCTAGTGTGGAATGGATGGGGCTGGTCTACTTATGTTTATTCTCGCTTCATTACCATTGATGAATTCACCTGTAAATTCAAATCCTTCATACCTGGCTGCTTTTCTGAAAGCGAGCACTTGCTTGGTATGAGCACCAAAGGGTCGATTGTGTTGCCTTTGGCCGACGGCTTTATACAAAAAAAATAGATTTTGAGGTCTTGTTCCAGTTCTTGTCGCAGGGTTATCAACGGCTAACATCAAAGGAGCGCCATCATTAGTTGGTATGAATACGGCTTTTATATCATCGCAGACAGTATTCGTTGCATATAAGGGCTCAATAAAAAAAGAAGCATTACCACCTTGGTATACACACACTTTTGATCTAGGCAGCCATCCTAAAAGATACAGATGCATTGGATTTAAATTCGATAGATCTGTCTTATTGCATGCTGGGTGCAGATTCATAAAGTCAGTATTGAAATATGCACTTTGGCTGTGTTCAACAGAAGTATGCCCTAGATTAAATGGCGCAAGATGGAAGTTCTCGTGATAGATGCTACGGGCTAGCTTTTCATACTTTCTCGATATATCAGCTACTCTCACATGCCCGACTCCAGGTACTACAACTATGTTAGAACTTGCATAAGAAAATGGAAAAGTGTTGTTGTTAGATAATATGGTATAGCTATCAAATTTATCTCTGTTTGGATCAACTGTGGTTACAGCATAATTCTCGGCTGTTCTTGGTTTTGTATAATCGTGTGGCACTGTTATTGATTTTGTACTAGGCACAATCTTAAATCGACCGCCGGATAATTGGAAGGTTTTAGCCGCAAAATCATCAGCAATTTTTGCGACATTTTTTGATGGGTATGCGAAATTTCTCGGTCGCTCTTGCCAGCTTATCGAAATAAAGCAAATAGATTTTGTTCCTGTTAAAGGTGGCACAGGAGCTAAGTCAAAATCGAAGGTTGCTGCAATAGATGGTGGAATTGTATTAGAATCAACAATTAATGCGGCATCTTCTTCCTGCTCAGCACCATATGTAGTTAGCAATTTTGTTGTTTCATCATTCAATTCTTCGTGAATTTCGCCTGTGCCAGACTCGTTAAACATATGCAACTCCATAGTTTAAATAATGTGAAACTAAAATTTTAGCTTAATACCTATTTCGCGCTACGCTTCATCGAAGCGAAGAACTCTTCATTGCTCTTCGTATCTTTTAGATGTTCGACTAGGAATTCAATAGCTGCTACTTCGTCCATATTGCTCAGAAGTTTGCGCAGAATCCACATCTTTTCTAATTCATCCGGTGATACTAATAGTTCTTCACGACGTGTACCAGAATGCGGAATATGAATCGATGGGTAAATACGTTTTTGTGCAATACGGCGATCAAGATGTAATTCCAGATTACCTGTACCTTTGAATTCTTCGTAAATTACTTCGTCCATCTTGGAGCCAGTATCAATCAATGCAGTTGCAATAATGGTTAAACTGCCGCCTTCTTCCACATTACGTGCTGCACCAAAGAAACGCTTTGGTCTTTGTAGCGCATTTGCATCCACACCACCGGTTAAAACTTTACCAGATGCCGGTACTACAGTGTTATATGCGCGGGCTAAGCGAGTAATAGAATCAAGCAGAATAATTACATCACGCTTGTGTTCTACCAATCGTTTGGCACGTTCAATGACCATTTCTGCTACTTGGACGTGACGTGTAGCTGGTTCGTCGAAAGTACTAGCAATTACTTCGCCGCGTACGGAGCGCGACATTTCAGTTACTTCTTCTGGGCGCTCATCGATTAATAAAACAATTAAGTGGCAATCTGGTTGGTTGGCGACTAATGAGTGCGCAATATTCTGCAGCATAACGGTCTTACCAGCTTTGGGTGGTGACACAATCAGTGCACGCTGCCCTTTACCAATTGGTGAAACTAATTCGATAACGCGGGCAGTTAAGTCTTCGGTGCTGCCATTACCAATTTCCAACTGTAAACGTTTGTTTGGATGCAGTGGAGTTAAGTTTTCGAATAATATTTTGTTCTTCGCGGCTTCGGGAGACTCGCCGTTAATTTCAGTTACTTTAAGTAATGCAAAATAACGTTCGCCATCTTTTGGTGGGCGAATCTTGCCGTAAATTTCATCGCCGGTGCGTAAGGCAAAACGACGTATTTGACTAGGTGATACATAAATATCCGCAGCTCCAGCAGAGAATGAGCTCTCTGTATCGGAATAGCGCAAAAATCCGAAGCCATCTTCGAGGATTTGCAATACGCCTACTGCTTCGATTTCATCGCCTTTTTTCGAATAGGCTTTGAGGATCGCAAAAATAATTTCTTGTTTACGCGAACGGCCGACATCTTCGATGCCCAAAGAAGTTGCAATTTCTAACAATTCTTGGCTGTTCTTCTTTTTAAGCTCAGTTAAATTCATGCTCATAATATTTTTTTACATTTGAAAGGTTAAGGGTTGAAAAATTGGCGATTAGGCCAGGGTGTTTTTATGCAATTTTATTGATAATTTCAGATAAGTTATATTCTCATACTAGCTGATAGACCTAATTTCTACAAGTTATTATCTATAAAAGACATTAGCGAAGTCTTAGATAAATCACCGCCAACATGTGTTGCAATTGGCTTACCATCTTTAAATAGGATTAAAGTTGGAATGCCGCGCACATTATATTTAGCCGGGGTCATTTGATTATCGGAAACTTCGATTTTCACAAACTTTACTTTGCCAGTGTATTCTGGTGCAACGCTATCTAGTACAGGCGCGATACGTTTACAAGGACCACACCAAGTTGCCCAAAAATCTACTAGAACAGGTATATTAGAATCCAAAACTGTTGACTCAAACATGTCATCAGTCACTGCTTCCAGTGCTTCACTCATAAATAGCCCCTACATTAGAAAGTTTGTAATTCGTCCTGCTACGAAATTGGCATGCAATTTGACTCATCAGTAATTTTTTTGGTTGAGGAGTTGGATTGCAATCAAGGCAGGCAAGTATCAGACGTTATTTATATTGAATGCTATATCGACTAACCCAACTTGTCAACTATTGTCCTTGAGCGCAATGGCAATTTTTTTTGAAAAGTAACTCAATATTGCGTCTGCACCTGCACGCTTTAGGCAAATTAGGGCTTCCAGGGCAGTATTTTGTTCGATCAGCCATTCATTCTGGGCGGCTGCCATGATCATGGCATATTCGCCGCTGACTTGGTAAGCCAGCGTCGGGATTTTAAATTCTTGCTTGATGCGGTAAATAACAT